>JAUZOB010000274.1 GCA_030706665.1 Bacteroidota bacterium | reverse complement strand
GGCACCTGGTGCTAATCCACCTTCAAGAATTTCATCCCATCCGATTATTTCTTTTCCTTTGGATTCTAAGATCTTTTCTATTCTCTTAATAAAATAACTTTGAAGTTCCGATTCATTCTTCAATCCTTCATCAGCGATTCTTTTTTGACATTTAGGACACTGTTTCCAGGCATCCTTCTCAACCTCATCGCCTCCGATATGAACATATTTTCCAGGGAACAATTGAGCAATTTCACCAAAGATATTATCAAGCATAATAAATACGCTATCGTTTCCGGCACATAAAACCCTGGGGGCCCATCCACTTCCCGGATTAACCGGTTGTGGCTTATTTCCACACGAAACAGAGTTATAAGCTGCAATGAATGCCTGACTATGACCAGGGACATCAATTTCCGGAACGATGTTTACAAACCTTTCCTGCGCATATTTAACGACCTCTTTAATATCTTCCTGAGTATAAAATCCACAATCTGTAGCTTTCTCTCCTTCTCTTGGAGCTGCATAAGATCCCCACTTCCCGGTACGAGCTACACGGCAGGCACCAACTTCTGTAAGCTTCGGATATTTCTTTATTTCAATTCTCCATCCATTGTCATCACTTAAATGCCAATGAAACGTGTTGAGCTTATATTTTGCCATCCGATCAATTTGCTTCTTCACAAATTCCTTTGAGAAGAAATGTCGACTAACATCCAACATCAAGCCTCTCCATTTAAAACGAGGATAGTCCGTTATTTCGACACAAGGAATCGTCCAATTATTTGCAATGACCTTCTCTTGGCTGACAATATCAGATGGTAGCAATTGTATTAATGTCTGAAGACCAAAGAATATTCCGGCAGGCTTATTCGCACAGATTGTGATCTGAGATGGTTTAACATTAAGAGTATAACCTTCATCCCCAATTGTTTTATTTAAGGTCTTATTCAGAATAAGATTAATGGATTTTTGATTCTTCCCGGCTACGGCAGAATGTTTTAGTGCAAAACCGGTAGGGACTGCTATTTGTTCTGAAAACAGGAGTGCGGTTTCTTCGACTTCTTTATTATTGGCAGGAATTACAATTTTCACATCTGAAGTTAATTTAAAAACTCCGTCAGTGACCTTTTTCACAACCGGTTCAGGAACTATATTAACTTTTCTATTTAAATTATTCTGAGCATTAGTAATTTCTCCAAATGAGAGGAATAGAGCTACACAGAATAAAATTAAGCTAAATCTTTTCATCTTATAAATTTCAAATACAATAACTACGATAATACATCAGAAGGTTGTCTGAAAAAGCTCTTCGTTCACGTCTCTCTTCTACACATCCGAATCTACAAAACTTGATTCCTGATATTTTTTATAAGAATTATAGAAGCAATGACAAATTCTTCAACTTTTCCAGACAACCCTCTGGGGACACAGACGTGATTAAAGACGTTGTTTTAATTCACCAATACCTATGATCATCAATCGTCCGACGGGTTTTCCATTCCGATAAGTAATGGCCCATATTTCAGAAGCACCTTTAGGAATATCTATTGGTTTCTGCTGATACTTAGCTGCGAAGTCATCGGGGAATGTACAATCGAATGTATAATATACATCCAGTCCTTTTATTTCAGTTGCAAATGTCAATTGCATATTCCCATCTTTATCCTTAATCGGAACAATTGTAGGATCATAAACACTTGGAGCATAATTCACCTTCGCTTTTTCATAACGTTTCATCTGTGCCTCCATACGAGGTACAAAGTTGTCCCAATTTCTTTTCTCTTTGGGTGACCACAAGGTTTCAGATAAAGCGAATGCTCTTGGCCATGTCATATATTCGACACGACGATCATTCGGGATAAACTCTGTCCATACATTTCCCTGACCTCCTAAGATAAATTTAGGATCTACTCCATCAGGAACCGGCTCGAATTTATATACCTGAGAGATGCTTAAGAAGCCTCCGCCAATACGTTCTACGGTATGATCTGCCTGCATATAATCGAGGTAACAATATTGTGTCGGACTCATTACTACATAGTGTCCTTTTTTAGCTGCAGCAATACCGCCATCAACTCCTCTCCATGACATAACTAAAGCCCCAGGTGCAAGACCTCCTTCTAGAATTTCATCCCATCCAATTAGTTCTTTCCCTTTAGATTCGACAATCTTTTCTAATCTTGTGATAAAATAACTCTGAAGCTCTTCTTCATTTTTCAGTCCCTCATCTTTCATTCTTTTCTGACACTTAGGACAAGCTTTCCAAAATCCTTTATCTACTTCATCTCCACCGATATGGATATATTTTCCGGGAAATAATGCAGCAACCTCAGTCAGAATATCATCAATCATAGTAAAGTTGTCTTCGTTTCCCACACAAAGAACATTATCTCCACAAGGACCACCTCCGGGATATACGGTAGACTGTTGTTGAGTACAGGAAACAGCAGGATAAGCAGCTGCTAAAGCCATACTATGACCAGGCATATCTAATTCAGGTAAAATAGTAATATTCCGATCTTGTGCATACTTAACAACTTCCTTTATATCTTCTTGGGTATAAAAACCTCCATCGGTTGCTTTCTCTCCTTCACGAGGGCCTTCATATGATCCGTATACTCCGGTACGCGGAACTCTCCACGCTCCAACCTCTGTAAGCTTCGGATACTTTTTGATTTCAATTCTCCATCCGTTATTATCAGATAAATGCCAATGGAATACATTAAACTTATACTGAGCCATCTGGTCAATATATTTTTTCACGAATTCCTTCGAGAAGAAATGACGGCTTACGTCCAACATCAGTCCCCTCCATCCGAAACGAGGATAGTCTGTAACCTCAACACAGGGGATATTCCATGCAGTGGTACTAACTTTTCCTTTTGAAACAATATCAGAAGGGAGTAATTGTAATAGTGTTTGGATGCCATTAAAAATCCCGGCAGGTTTATTTGCCCGAATTGTTATTCCGGATGGCTTTACACTCAAAGCATACCCTTCTGCACCAATCGCATTGTCAGAAACTTTATTTAAAACAAGATTAATTGACTTTTCACTTTTCCCGGCAGTTGTAACACTTTTTAAGTAGAAGCCTGTTGGAACGGCAATTTGTTCTGCAAATAATTTAGCAGTTGTATTTACTTCTTTATTATTAGCAGGTATTACAATCTTAACATCAGATGTAAGTTTAAAAACTCCCGCATTGACCTTTTGCATGACAGGTTCAGGAACAATCATGACCTTTCCCTGCGAAGCATTTTGTGCATTAGTATATTCTCCCAATAGAATAAAGAAGAATAAACAAAAAGAATACAAACAAAAACGTTTCATAGTATAAAAATTAGTTTTCTATTAAACCCGTTTAATTATTATAGCTTATCATTTAGTAATTCAAGAAATTCTATTATCATTTTCCTAATCGTCCTTTTAATTCATTAATTCCAATTACCAATAATCGTCCGATAGGTTTTCCGTTCCGATAAGTAGTAGCCCATATTTCAGAAGCCCCTGTAGGTATATCGATTGGTTTTTGCTGATATTTAGCAGAAAAGTTATCAGGGAAGGTACAATCGAATGTGTAATACACTTCCAGATCATTGAGTTCTGTTTTAAAAGTCAGTTGCATATTCCCATCTTTATCCTTTACAGGAACGATAGCAGGATCGTAAACGCTCGGGGCATAATTTACTTTTTCCTTTTCAAATCGTTTTAACTGCCCTTCCATTCGAGGCACGAAAGAGTTCCAATCCTTCTTTTCTTTAGGAGTCCAGAAGATCTCAGAAAGAGCAAAAGCCCTTGGCCATGTCATATATTCTGCAAGTCGGGGAGATGTAACAAATTCACCCCAAAGGTTTCCTTGTCCTCCTAAGATATATTTTGAATCTACTCCATCTGGGACCGGCTCATAATTATATACATCAGAAATACGTATAGTTGGACCTCCTGCATAAACCTTTTCAATATTCAGTTCTCCCTGCATTGAATTAATATAGCAATATTGTCCTGGAGACATTACGGCATAATGCCCTTCTTTCGCTGCAGCTATCCCCCCTTCTACTCCTCGCCAGGACATTACAGTCGCATCCGGAGATAATCCCCCTTCAAGTATCTCATCCCAGCCGATCAGTTTCTTTCCTTTTGAAGCCAATATCTTCTCCATTCTCTTTATAAAGTAACTTTGTAACTGCTCCTCATTTTTCAGTCCTTCATCTTTCATCCGTTTTTGGCAAAGAGGGCATTTCTTCCAATTGTCCTTATTTGCCTCATCTCCCCCGATATGTATATACTTCCCCGGGAATAATGCAGCAACCTCGCTAAATATTGTTTCAAGTTTTTTAAAATTATCTTCATTCCCCACACATAGAACAAGGTCTTCATCACCATGAGGAAAACCGGCATTCACCGCATATTTTACATGAGTACAGGAAGCCTCCGGATAAGAAGCAATAAAGGCAAGACTATGTCCGGGAACATCAACTTCAGGGACAATCGTCACAAATCTTTTCTGAGCATAACTGACAACTTCTTTAATATCTTCCTGTGTATAATATCCTCCGTCTGTT
>JAUZOB010000273.1 GCA_030706665.1 Bacteroidota bacterium | reverse complement strand
ATCCGTTTACTGAGTAGTTATTGTTGGTCTCGTTTTTGTTCTAAAACTCCAGGTTGGACTGATTCCTACTCTTTTCCCGTCATAATTGGCAGTGACAAACCAAAAATAAGCAGTATCGTATTCCAATTCCCCGACCCAAGCAGATGCATCTTCCAAATCTTCACCCAGGTTTATCCGTACAGTTGAATTTGCTTTATAAATATAAACGCTATAGGTCAGCTTAATATTTGTATTACTATTCGTAGCCTTCCATGTCAGATTAATAAGTGTATCCTGTCCAAGGGCCTGATTGCCTGGAGAAGGAGTATTTAAATCAACCATCTGAACAATATTCATGTCTTTCATAAGAATCATTTGCAAATAAGTCTTTTGATCCAAAGTTACATGAACGCTTACAGTAGATGAAGTGTAATTATCTTTTTTCCCTGTAATTGCGATATCACCTGCAACAACTTTATCGATAACAAATTTCCCCGAGCTATCTGTAATATAGGCAGCACTCGCCGGATTTGTAGAGATATTAACACCTGCGACAGGGGTATTTGTCTGGGCATCCAGGACATAGCCTTCTATTGAACCATATTGAGTGGCAGTATCAATGACAGTATTTTCGCATGAAACTACAATCATGATTAAGATACTGATTAATGAATATATTGCAAGCCTTTTCATTGTCTATTTATTTAACGTGATGTTTAACTTGTTTCGAATTCCCGAAATAAAATTTAAGCCCACCTTTTAATCCAACAAAGGCATCCCAAAAATTTCCCTGGCTTAGATTGTCAAAACGGTCACTGATAATATAATCGTAATAACCAGCACCACAGATCCCGATTTTGGGAGTAATCATATATTCAAGGCCCAATTCACAGGTTCCATAACCATACGTATCTCTATGGTTTATAATGCCAGATACATTAAAAGTTCTGGAACCGCCTATTCCTAGGGAGAAATAAGGAGATAACATATCACAGGGCAACATTATATATCTCAAATTCAGACCATATGAGCCTAAGTTCACTTGAAAATTATGGGGAGAGTTTAATTGACCCAGACCGCCTAAAGCTTCAAGATATAAATTCTTATTTAAAGCCATTCCTAAAGTAATTTCACCATAAGGCTTAAAATTCCCTTTTGTATAGTCACCCATATAATACTGCATTCCACTGGCAAATCCTGCACTAAATCGTGCACGCTTATCATCTTTTAACAAGCGATTTAACTTGTCAATATTGATATTTTCTGCTTTCTCATTCTGATACCCGACATAAGGAGCAGATATCGTATCATTTTTATTGGAAAATGACCATAACTTATCTTTTACACCCTCATAAACAAGACTTACCACAGCCTTTTCAATTGCTTCTTTTACAGCCATTTCACTGGGTTCATTATAGGTAAATCCTGTCTCAGTTTCTAAAAGATGTTGATACTTTACGAATTTGAACAAACCGGCATTAATTTCCTGAGAAAGTATTGTTTTGGATGTATAGACCGTTTTAAGAATCTTTCCGCTGCTTGTAGCAACAGCTCTCAGATAAATAGTAATCCGGTCTTCCCGATACTTTCCGTCCCCTCCGATACCGAGATAGCGTAATCCAGCACCTCCGGTCACAAGGTTCGTTTCATAAGAGATAATTCCTCCTTCGAGGATTACACCGGCATACAGCATGGGGGGAAGTCCGGCATCACTTTCTATCGCTTTCCCATTCTTATATTGGATCATGCTCGAACGGACAATTTTACGTTCATTCAGCAAGTTTCCTACATTCTCTCGCTCGATCGGAATAAACCAACCTGATTCTTCAAGAGCTTTAATCAGAATAGTAGTAGCACCCTGGGTTACTGCCGTTGACCAACTGGATCCATTATCGGAAGCCTTATATTGTCCAGTTTGATCGCGAAATTTATATACAGCAACTATGATTGGGTTTTCAGGTTTCGGTAGTGCTAACAGTTCCTTTCTTATCGGGGTTTCAGGACCCAACCGAGCCCTTGATTCTCTCAAGGGCTGGTTTAAATAGGGTCCACAACCAGCCAAAAAGGTACTTAAAGCTAATACTAAAATTAGCTCCCTGTTGGAATTTTTATTTAGCATTGGTGGTTTCTATTTTAAAAATTTAAAAGAATAACGTTAATTATCAATCAGAGATAAGGAACTACAACCTGCGAATGATCTCCATTTGTTATATCCGAGATGTCGATCGTAATGCCTTCAGACGAATTACCAATGGAAACGCTGTAATTTCCGATTTTATAAGTTCCATTCGTCAATTGAGAGGTTGAACCGAATGCATTTTGCAAAATGTAATTCGACAATTGACTCAAAATCTGATTATTAATGTTCTCTTTTAATTTCTCAAGCGTCGATTTAGTCGTAGTGGCTGTCGCTGCTGTTTTGGGCGCTGTATATTTATTTTGCGCCTGGGCAGAATTAAGCAACCACGTGTAATTGTAAGAATCGCCTCCGAATGCCGGATTTACCGGCTTATATACCATCTGCTGACCATAAGATGCAAACAAACAGCATAAAAACACTCCCAATAAAATAAATGACCTTTTCATCTTTATAAAATTTACGGTTTTTTAGAATTGTCCATATCAGGTGTATTCAAATCCCTGAAGACTTCTTCATAGTTTGTCAATATTGCCATACAGTAAGAAACCGCTTCTTCAACCTGATTTTCAATAATTTCGTAGCGAGATTGTAAAATTGACCGATAAGCAATATTGTCATTTACCAGAATATTAATCTGGGTAGTCGTAAGACGATAAGGTAACTCTTGAATTGTGATTGTATAGTCATGGATATTGGGAGGAGTATCCCACTTATTCTGGAAGCACTCGTAAAAATCTCTGCCTGATTTTGTTCTGGTTTCATCTACAATGATAAAACCATCAACATCGTTTTGATTTTCAAGTAAAGAGTCAGTAGAATTTTCTTTATTGTGAGTAGTCGTTTCAATGATTTTTTTTAATACTTCTAATGTTTTTGCTCTGGATTGCTGAATCTTTAAAGAATCGGTGTTTTGTCCATTAACAGGATTCAGCACTGCCATCAACAGGCAGATTCCCAGAGCTGTAAATATTTTCATCCAACGCATTTTCATTCCAACAGTAAATGCTTAATGACTACTATTTATAAATCATTCCTTTGACAATTTCGAGATTACTTCCGCTCCATTGACGGATAATCAGATTTGAGAGCCCGCTACCATCTTCTACTATTTTTAGATTATTTTTATCGCCATATTGCTCTATTTTGTAACTTAAATCGTTGCAACTAAGGGCTTGTTCAACATTATTATTGTTCCCTTTCTGCAAAATAGAGGAATAAACATCTTCACCGATGGATTGATAATTGATCGAATTTTCAAATCCTTCCTGTAAGACATTTAGAGTATTAGCGTTTTTTGTCGTGATAACATTCGCGCTATTATAGGATCCATTCTGTAGCAAATTCAACACATTCCCTTCACTCTGAAGTTGTCGGTTCAAAAGACTTAATTCCGTTGGTGCAAGCTCACTTTCGAGTCCATCTTGTAAAGTCGTTTTCGAAAGAAGCTCATCTTCCACAACAACAGTACACTTTTTTTGTCCTGTTTGTGCTTGATTATATGCAACCAGAGTAAGAGAGAGCCAGACTAAAAGAATTATCTTTTTCATGGCAATCGTGTTAGATAGATAAAAAGGGGTGAGGGAACCCCACCCCTTATATTTTAGATTAACTATTACCAATGAGCATTATTATTCTGAGTTACACAAGCAGTATTTCCACATCCGTCTTGTTTGATTGTTGCCAGATTTAATTCTGCTTCACCACAGGTTCCTACCATAACAGTTGCCTTATTGCATACACCTTCCTGATCAATGCATACAGTATTCAGTTCGCCATTGACGGTTACTAATGCATCATTACCCTTTAAAGCACAGTCTGGAGATTCCTGATCAATGTTTACGAGGTTACCTTCACCGCAGATATTTATAGTTGCTTCATTGTAAGCACCTTCCTGATCAATCATTGCTACGTTTGGCATTTCAGGATTGTCTATAATATATGGATAATAATCAGTACCAAGTAAACAGCCCCAACGATTATAATTTGGAACAACCAATACACCATGCATGTTAGGACCACCGGCAGTTTCTGTAATAGATGCAGTGTTATCTGTTCCATCTTGTTTAATACTTGCAATCATATCAGCTCCGTCTCTTGGATCAGTAATCGTTTGACCTAATACCTGAAATGTAAGAGCTTTATCTCCTACCTGAAGAATAGTAGCAGTGTTATCTTTTCCTTCTTGATCAATATAAGCATAAGTATATTCTCCAGTTTGAGTTACGGTAGCCAAATTATCTTTCCCTGCTTGCTCAACTTTAGCCATGCTACCATCTTCACTTTGATCGACGATAGCTTTGTTTCCAGCACCTTCCTGTTCAATAGTTGCTTCGTTGTAATTACCGTCTTGGTAAATAGAGGCAATATTCGGAGTCAGGCAAAAGCCAAATTTAAAGGCATTCTGGTCAATAGATGCTACATTGTCTTTTCCGTCCTGATAAATCATT
>JAUZOB010000272.1 GCA_030706665.1 Bacteroidota bacterium | reverse complement strand
TTCACAAAGAATTTATTCGATACTTTTAAAACAGTACCGTGTCTTACTCCTTTCGGAAATTCAATCTGATCTGAGATGTCTTCCCAGTTCACTAAATCAGTCGAGCAAACAGCCCCATATTTCCCTTGGGTATATTTATCAAAATACACGATCCACGCTCCATTTAAATTAATCGAGGTCGGTCCTTCTGCCCAATAATTTCCGGTTATAGGTTTTGATGGCATACTATACGGACCAAACACAGAAGAAGCTGTGGAAATCCTAATATTCTTCTGAGGCGGGTAACGAGTCTCATCTTTCACAAACATCACAATCTGATTTCCTGCATCAGCGATTGTTGCATCAATAGCACTAAAACCCTTGTTATAAAGTAGCTTGGCTTCGCTAAAATTTTTAAAATCCTTTGTCGTCACATAATAGATTCGATGATCATATTTATTATCATCTCCTGACTTCTCTGTTTCAGGAAAACGTCCGGGGATGGTTGTGGCCCAAAAAATCACATATTGATTCGTTTTTTTATCGAAAAATATTTCAGGTGCCCAACAATTCAATGCCCCCGGCTCTTGTGTCATTATCGGAATGAACTTTTGTTTAGTCCAATGAATTAAGTCCTTTGAAGAACAATAACCGATTCCTCTATCTTTCCAACTTACCGTCCACACCATATGGAAAGTCCCGTCCGGACCCTTAACAATACAAGGATCACGCATTAATTTGTCATTTGCGACCATCGGGGTAAGAAATGATTTATCATCATTCAATGCTTTCCATTTCATACCATCATAGCTATATGCCAAATGCAATCCATCTTCGCCATTCCCTTTAAAATAGCTAAAGAGGTAAACATCTTTTTGTAATTTGATTTTGTCACTTTTACCAAATACAGTAAAACAGGTCATAACAAGCATAAAGAAGTATAGAAACCGCATAAATATATCTTTTATTTAAAGATTAATTTAGTAGAAATAAGTCTTTCAAATATATATATAAAGTCTTTTCAACATTTATTCTTTTCAATCAATATCTATTTTTTTACCAGTCACCACAAAACAGTAAAATAGGATTAACATTCTATTTAGTTTCAAAAAATGGATTCAAAAAAAATCTTTGCTCCTTAATCATTGAAAAATAGGCTATGCACAACAATGAATGAGACCGAAATTTAATGAACTCTCACTTTCTAGTACCCTCAGTGAACCTTGACGGTATTCCAAACACTATTTTTTGTCAAATATTCGTTATAAATCCTTCAATAGCACACATACACACTATCGCATTAACGATAAACACACTACATCCACTACAAACGATATCAGACCCTAATCGAAAAGTATTTGCTTCTCGGCTTGGACATCTAAAATTCGAATAATTCGTCCTCCCTGAAAGGGAAGGTCGCAGAGATAGAAAAATCAAGAGTTATTTGTGGCAAAAAAAGTCACGCATGAAAATACGAATCATTATTCTATTTCTTCTCTCTGTAATTTGTTCCGAAGTTAGAGCCCAGGAAAGAAAAGTTTGGACTCTCGAGCAATTGGTTCAATATGGAATTTCAAACAGTCCATTAATTAAAATTGCCGGGATGAAAACAGAAGAGGCAGGATATAAAATTCAGGAAATAAAGAGCAAACAATTACCACAACTTAATGGGTCCGCCAATTTGCAAAATACATTCATGAATATGCGCTTAAAGATTCCGGCAGCAATGGTGGAGCAGATTCCGGATCAATATATGTCAATCATACAAGCAATTGAAAACATAGATAAATTATACGGATTGTCAGGAGGACTTCAACTAAGCCAGATCCTCTTCAACTCTCAACTTAGAATCGGAATTCAATCTGCACGCACAGCAGAAGAGCTCAACCGACTTTCAGGAAACATTGAAAAAGAGAGTTTGATTTATGAGATTGCTTCTAATTACTATCAGGTTCTGCTCAATCAATCTCAGATGGATGTCATCGAGAGCAATCTTCAGAATCTGAAGCAAGTTGAAGACAATGCAGCTCTTTTATATAAGAATGACATGGGGAAGAAAACAGACCTTGACCGAATCAAGGTAAACATTACAAATCTTCAGACCCAACGCACAAAGCTATCCAATGGGATAAAAATGCAGTTAAACTATCTGAAAGTATTAACAGGAATGCCTATTGACAATAATCTTGATATTGACCGCAAAGACATAGATCGGATAAATCAAATCGCAGAAAAAGATCTATCGGTTTTCTCTCCTGAACAAAGAACAGAATATCAAGCATTGTTGAGTCAGAAAAAGCTGGCAGAACTGGATCATAAAAATGATAAAGCAGCCTACCAGCCAACTCTTGCTGCTTTCGGACAGATGAATTATCAGTCATACAACACTAAATTCAGTTTTAACCAATGGAATGGAACCAAAGTCATCGGACTGAGTCTGAGTATCCCAATTTATGATGGAGGAGAAAAACGATATAAAATCAAACAAGCGAATTCTAAAATCAATCAACTTCAGGAAGAGATTAAACAAAAGACCAACATGATGGAGATTGAATACCGAGATGCGGTAGAACAACTAAAAACCAACTATGAAGCTTTAAAAGCTCAGGAGGCCAATAAGAAACTGGCCGCAGATGTATATCACCAAACAGAATTGCTATACAAAGAAGGAATGGCAACACTTACCGACTTACTGAATGCAGAAGTTTCACTTCGCGAAGCCCAAAATGCTTATAACCAACATGTATTAGATTTCAAAGTTGCCAATCTCAACCTGTTGAAAGCGCAAGGTAAATTAGATACAATCATTCAATAATACATCAGAACCGAAAATCATGAATAGTGCAAAAAAAATTTTACTCAGTATTGTTTTATTGATACTTATCGGTGGAACTGCTATTATGCTGGCTAATACAAAGAAAAGTCTGGAAGAGAAATCAAACATGAGTGAGATAAAAGCAGACTTTATCCCTGTAAAAGTAACATATCTGAATAATGAAAGAGTAAATGATCAAATCATAGCAACCGGCAACCTTGAAGCCGATAAAAACCTATTGTTACTTTCCGAATCTCAAGGAAAAGTAGTCCGTATTTACAAGGAAAATGGGGATTATGTCCAAAAGGGGCAAGCGATTGTCAAAGTTGACGACGAGATTATCCGTTCATCAGTATTAGTTGCGGAAGCTAATTATGATCAGGCCAAAAAAGATTTGGAACGATATATTAGCCTCAATAAAGGAGAGGCTATCAGTAAACACCAGGTAGAGCAAGCCCGGGTTGCATTGAAAAAAGCCAAAGCCGATCTGATTACTGCACGTAAACAACAACAGAATACCATCATCCAAGCTCCAATTTCAGGAAATATTGCGAACGATGACATCGAAATAGGGACACTTCTTTCAGGAGGAATGAAAATATGCGAAATCATTGATATTAGTAAACTGAAACTAATAGTTAAAGTACCAGAGAATGATGTACTACGACTCAATAAAGGAGAAAGTGTATCAATTAAACTAAGTGCTCTTCCGGCCGAGAAATTCTCCGGGACCATAAAATCAATTGGAGTAAAAGCAGATGCAGCCCTTCGTTATGATGTAGAAATTACAATACACAATAATCCGGGGCAGAAGCTAAAAGCCGGATTATACGCAGAAGCAATCTTCTCTCCCAAAGAAAAAGTGAATTCCTGCTTACTCGATCGAAAAGCAATAATTGGAAGTCTTCAATCTCCAACAGTTTATGCTATCGAAAATAATATTGCACATGAAAAATCAGTCATAGTTGGCAGAACCATCAATGATAAAGTGGAAATACTTGAGGGAATAACCAACAAAGATGCAATTGTGTTTTCCGGACAGATCAATCTAAAAGAAGGTTCAAAAGTCAAAATAATTCAATAACAGTCATTGACATATTATAACAAAATGAAGTTACTAAAGAAATGAAGCATTATTCAAAAGTCTCCTCAATTTGTAAGTACGACATTAAAGCCATTCATAATAAGACTGTTTATAGATTATTTAACCATTCAATTGATCGTCTTATAAACGAGATGAATACTACTAATGCTTACAAATTACTTCAAAAGATATTTCAGGAAGCTTATTAATCTGACCTCATGAAAATAACAAGAATATCAATAAAGCGTCCCACATTAGTTGTTGTGGTATTCGCACTTCTCACATTCTTAGGTATATTCAGTTTCTCTCGAATGAGTTATGAATTACTACCCAAAATTTCACCTCCGGTCGTTGTAATTTCAACAGTATACCCCGGTGCTTCACCTACAGAAGTTGAGAGTTCTGTTACGAAAAAGATTGAGGACGCTGTAGCATCAATTGAAAAGATTGACAAAATAAAATCGCAGTCTCTTGAAAACGTCTCAATTGTAATTCTTGAGATGGATTATTCGGCAAATGCCGATCTCGCCATCCAGGATGCACAAAGGAAAGTAAACGCGATTCAGAAAAACCTTCCTAAGGATTGTGATCCTCCGGCTTTGCAGAAATTTGATATAAATGATTTCCCAATTATGCAGATTGGGGTAACCTCAAATCTTCCGGAAACCGAATTATATGATTTGGTAAAAAACAG
>JAUZOB010000271.1 GCA_030706665.1 Bacteroidota bacterium | reverse complement strand
GTATTCATCGTGTTATTAGCTGCATTGGCATGGACAAGTTATGGCATTATTCAAAAGATCATGATCCGCAAATACCCGCCTCAAACATTGAACCTGTTCTTATATTTTTTCCCTGCGGTAATATTCTTTCCAATATCAACGCCCTCAACTTTGTTGACCTTAACCTTTACCAACTGGATTCTTCTGATTTTTGCTTCGTTAAATACACTGATCGCTTACGGTGCATTGTCCGCTGCATTTAAATACATAGAAGCAAGCAAGATCTCGATGATTGTCACCATGAATCCGACCATCACTTTCCTTCTGATGGCGTTAATGAGCTTCTCTGGTTTTCATTGGATTGCACCGGAGCATATCAACGCTACCGGAGGGGCCGGAGCCCTACTGATTTTGGCAGGGGCACTCATGGTTGTTAAATCATAATCAGGCAATTTATTACCAGAACAGGAAAGATGTTGTTTTACCCTTGCTCTACCGTTCATCTACCCTTCCTTTATCCAATCGGTAGTGCAATGGTACTTCTGTAGTAATGCAAGAGTACGTCAAATTTAAACAGGGATAGTCAACCTACAAACCCTCTACACATTTTGCCAGCTCTTCCTGTGTCAGATTTTTTTGGGATACGTTCCTCTTTCAGACAGATTCTTCATTATTCATTTTTTCTGTACTTATACATCACATAGCTGAAACGGAAAACAAATATGGTCAACAATGAAAACATGTTTATTGTCACTACATCCAGGAACACAACTCCATATATGAGTAGAACAGATAAAAGCAGTAATAAATAATTCACATAAGTAGACCACACAAGCGCCTCCATCCTGAGTCGGGCAATAAATTCATCCTCATCTTTTTCTTTTGAGAAGCCAGCAAGTATTGCTCCAACAATATAGAATAGGCATATCAACTCATTCGAAAAGTCATCCCGGATGACTTTAAAAAATCCCATTTCAGTGTAAAATGCAGGAAATTTAATCATTAGTTTGGGAAGGTAATAATCGAATAGAATCATTGCCAATCCCACAATCATCGAAGGAACCAGTAGCACTTGACCTATTCTTTTATATCGATGCGGAAAGAGGAATCGTGAAAGCATATCATTGGATTTAATGGTTACATTTTATTATTCGACCCTCAAAACATTTTGCCATGATTTTTGGCAATCTATTTTAATAATGATCTTGACTTTATTTGCAGGTTCAGAAGTAAAATGAGTAAACATGTTTTAGTTAAACTGATAAGTCAGGAGCAAAAAGAAGAGACATTGCTCAATGAAAATCCCCATGGAAAAAGAAGATTCCAAGTCCACAGGTAAAGAGCCACCATCCATATAGTATATGTTCGAAAAGACTTGGCACAAGCGAATTATTTTTATAATACCGATAAGCAAAGAGAAGTCCTCCAGCAAAAGAAAGAGCTACTGCAATCCAGTTTCGAAAAAGGATATGACCAAGTGAAAAGAAAAAAGCGCTTGCCAAAATTGTTCCCCACTGGCTTCCGAATAACTTTCCATATCGTCTAAAAAACAGAGCTCTATAAACAAGTCCCTGAGGAAGAACCGATATCAGGGGATAAAAAATCAGAACCAATACCCAAAGCAATGGATGCGATTTAGGCAGAAAAAAGAAGTAATAAGGATCAATGCGATAGGCCAATAAAGACATTCCAACCGCAATTGGAATAAATATCAATAAGATACTAAGATAAACTGTTCTTTTAGTATTTGTTTTCCAAAGATCATCGTACCTAAATCTCCGGTCATGTCTAAGCAAACCGTTCGCCAGCAATGCAAAGAAACAAAGCATCGGAATAAAAGGAATATCTATTATTTTAAAGAAAAACAGCAACGGCATCCCTGCAAATAAGAACAAAAGTTCAGCCATCTGTTGCCATATAGAAGGATTTTGCCAGCGCATCTTGTTTTTCCTCTAAATTTAAGAACTAATAAGAACGAATTCAAGTATTAATAATAGATATTTACCTTTAATATTTTCATATTCGTTCTTCCACCTTTAAAAATTAATAGTTATGGCTATCATCGAATTATATCATGGAGACATTACCCATCTGGAAGTAGATGCAATCGTAAATGCTGCAAATGCTTCACTTCTGGGAGGAGGAGGAGTTGATGGTGCAATACATCGGGCAGCCGGGTCGGAATTACTTAAAGAATGTAAACTATTAAACGGGTGTGCCACGGGAGAGGCCAAGATCACCAAAGGATATAATCTTCCGGCCAAATATGTGATCCATACAGTCGGTCCGGTATGGTACGGCGGTAAAAACAGAGAAGAAGAATTATTAGCCAGTTGTTACAAACGTTCTTTAGAAGTGGCGATGACTCACGATGTGAGCACAATTGCCTTCCCAAACATTAGTACCGGCGTATATCACTTCCCCAAAGAGAGAGCAGCAGAAATTGCAGTACACACAGTTAAGGAATTTACAGATACCCATCCCGAAATTCAAAAAGTAATCTTTGCTCTTTTTGATCGGGAAAACACTGATATATATAGCAAATTGGTCAGTATTGACTCTCCCGATTTTGGATCATAGACAATACTGACCAATTCATTTTGTAAACATAAAATTTTTTGAAGAAATCTATTCTTCAAAGAGTTCATTCAATGCCCCGATGTAATCTTCCTTCCACCCTTCTGAAATATTATCGAATGCTTCATCTGGTATATTCGTCTGTGATACTTCAACACTGGTTCCATTTTTGTCAGGATGAAGCTTTATCGTAACAACAGAGTCTTCGGAATCTTCACCGAAAAACCATTTCTGAACGATCTTTTTATTCTTTTCAAACTCAATATTTATTCCGCAGATCGCACCATCCCAAAGAGAAAACTCAGAGTTAGGTTCATCTTGCATAACGGCCGGTTCGCCGGTCCATATCTCAATCATTACCGGATTAGTGAGAGCATTGTATATGTCTTCCGGCGTAGCATTCAGTGTAAAGTACTTCTTGTAGTTTTTCATTTTCACAAAGGAATTTAGGTTTTTTATTTCATCATCTTTTTCAATTCTTTTTCAGACTTATAAAGTCGTTGTGAGAATTTATACGAAAATCCGATTGTCAAAAGTTCCTGAAATTGCCATTTTGGTCTATAAATAGTTACCGGCTGTCCGTTCACAATTCGTTGAGATGGGAACTTTGCATTATCATCGTAAACCAGATGCCCTTGAATACGGGTATTGATATTATCGGTAACCTGCATCACTAAGACATTGTCCCAGTCAATATCATATTTTGAAAATGGAGCATGGTAATTTACAAAGGTCTTGAATTTTGTCTCAAATGAGATTCTATTTGCAATATCTTTTCTCCAATAGGCATCAAAGTTCAAACCCGGATCCCAAAGACTATTTTGTCCTGCCTTGAGTCCGAATTTTGTAGGATCAATTTTATCATTGCAAACAAATATACTTCTTGCGGTGATAGGAGAAATCAGAACAGAAAAATTTCCACTGGGTTTATAATCCATCCCTATCTTGAAGAATAATTTACCGGGTGCCATAAACGAGGATACCGGATGATCTGTATCAGGATAATTATATCCGTAAAAAAATTGTGATTCGAAGTTTGTTTCCGTACTATAAAACCACTTCTTGAAAGCAGCGATTCCGAAGCGAGATGTAATACCCAGTTTATCATCGTTCTTTTGCAGTTTCACATCGGCATCTCCTATTCGCATCCAACCACTCCTGACTTCAATATTATTCTCCCAGGAATATTTAGAAGTTGAGCAGTTGGCATATCCTTTCAGCACAACAAGGATTGAGGTTGCACTTTTACCTCCACTGGCCCAATTACTCAGATAATTTTGAGTAAACCCGACAGTTCCGTCACCCCCAAGTCTCCAGGGACTATAAACATCAATATTCTTACCGAATTTTTCAAGTTTTTTATTCTGCATTAAAGTAGGCAAAACAATATCCTTCGTTTGCTTCTGCGAAAAGCGGGTAAACGTCACACCATCGTCAATCAGTAATTTCAGCGATCGGTTATTCAATGGTTGTACTCTTACCGATAATGAATCGTTCTGCTCATTTTTCAACCACATGCGGGTAAAATTCAGACTATCATTCGCAAGCCGCACTTTAGTCATCTCATTCCGTGTATTTTTAATCCATACATCGATTGGATCATTACCCAAGTGACTAGTCAGAAGTGTTATATATTGTTTAATGTTCTGATTTTGCTTTTGTATTTCAGCATTATTCCAATCCGCCACTATTTTGTGATTTAGCAATTCGATCGAATCTGCATAATGGCGTTGCACCGAATCGACATAATTCTTAATGAATTCATTCCGATAAGCTATTGAAATAGAATCTCTAAATAATTTAAATATAGAATCATTGTGAGTTTTTCGGACTGAATCAACATACGCACTTCTTTTACTCAAAAGCAATCTTCGAAGCGAGGAATCAGCCGCAGCAATTGTTTCATTACTAATTGATTCTGGAAATTTATATTTCCCGCTGGCAAAGAGAGTTTCCCCTTTGCTCATTTCGATTAATTTTCCACTTGCATAAATTTTATCAAAAAGCTGGGGGGGAACAGCAATTGCTCCGCCTGAAAGACTATTGTGAATTGCCCTTT
>JAUZOB010000270.1 GCA_030706665.1 Bacteroidota bacterium | reverse complement strand
TTTTACCTGATTCATTTTTTTGTTTTTAAAAGTGATGATTATAGGGTCACATTGTTATGAAATGACATCCTTATTTCCCGGGTAAATTTTTTTATGTCAATTCTGGAACCCCAATAAATTATTCGCCTAAGGCTTCGGTGAAATTGTAGGTCTCTGCCCCATCCTTGTGATGGGGCCTAAAAAGAGACGAACTGAAACAATTCATATTTTTGAGAATAAGGAGAATCTGCTGCTGCTTTTCCCTTATTCTTTGAAAAAAGCGTTTATCTGTTCGGGGGTAACTGCATCTTTCGGTTGGAATGAGTTACTATTCATGTAATTTGTCAGACTATAAAGAAGCTGTCTGGCTTCCGGACGTTTATCCGCATCGGATAAAAGATCGATTCCGGTGAAAATGAGTTTCCCTTTCCCTACTTTTACTTCAATGATAAGACCTAACGGACGGTTTGTGACCCAGTCATCGATAATGCGGACAATGGGCTTCAGGTCATTTCCTAAATCACTTAAAAGGATTGCATTGGAATGGCTCATTGCATCCCACCATTGCCAGTTACTATGGAATTCGGTTGGGAATTCGGCAAGTGCAGGATGTTGCGGATCGCATAGAATTCCAAGGGTATGCGGAGGTTGTTTGTTCGTCCAGGCAGTATTCCAGAAAATACTGGAGAATCCGACTGCGACTTCTCCTCCTTTTCCCGCTTTAATACTTCCTTTCCTGGGTGATAGAAGAACATTCCCTCCTTTGTTGAGCAAAGCAATGGCTTTTGCATCCAGTTTATCGGTTACCAGAATTGAAGAATTAGAAATGGTTGGATTTTGGGAAGGATACACCCAAAAATCCCAATCGTTTTCATATCCTTCTACGGTTACTGAAAGATTCAGTTTTTGAGCTGTTTTGATGGCTGAAAGATTCAGTTCAACTTCACCTACGGATTGACAGTTATCCCATTTTATATTGCAAGTTTGAAGATTTCCCGAATGAATGATGTTCCCTTTTGAATCAGATATTTTCCAGGAAGGAGTGATTGATTTGTATTCTTTGGGTCCAAAATTCGAGATCTCAATCGAAGCTTTAAAGTTTTCATTGTTATTGAAGATCCGTTTCTCCATACGGGCCAGAGGAACCACCTCGTTGCAGAATCGGCTGTATTCTTTGCCGGTGACATATCCTTTTTCATCCCAGAAAGGATCGAGGACTCCTACCAATGCGGTTCCTTGTCCGGGAAAGTCATGAAGGTCCAGTAATTGGAATCCTGCAAATCCGGGGGTACGGAGTGCTGCTTCTATATCTGCCTTGTAACAAAGAGTTTGTAGTTTGCCCGATGCAATGAGAAAGTCATCAGCCAACGCGATCATCCCGTTTTGTTTCAGGTCATCTCTGAAGATTTCGAAGTTTTTAGCTTTCAGGTTCCCGGTATATTTGGGTATTTCTTTAAAATTCGGGTAAACGCACCATTCTCCGATTTCGTGGCTAATCATGGGACGATCATATTGACTCACGATATTTCGGAAATCGAAAGTAGTGTTGGGTGTTTTTCCGTTAATCACACTGTTCAACCCTTCTCCCCAACCTTGGAGACGAGGAGCGGCAGTGCTGAGATAGTCGCTTTCAGGTATGATTGGCCATCCGTTTGCAGCGGTGTAGACCCTGCGGCTGTCTATCTTCTTCCAATGGTTTACAAAATCCCCCAAAAATCTGTTCATGTTTTTTCCATCAGGTTCATTTCCATAAGTCATCATGCAGAATGAAGGATGATTGCCATAATTATTAAGGATTTGCGCTCCTTCTGCATAGAGAAACTGATCGATTGGTTTGCCATCGCCCACAGCTGATCCCTGATTTGCCCAGCTTGAACATTCTACATGAAGATACATCCCTATCTGGTCAGCTGCAATGAAAGCTGCTTCCGGTGGACAATACGAATGAAACCGGATATGATTTAATCCAAATGATTTACAGATTTTATAAATACGCAACCATTCGTTGATATCAGTCGGAGGGTAACCTGTTTTTGGAAAGATACAACATTCAAGAGTTCCCCGAAGGAAGACGGGGCGACCATTAACGGCAAGACGGGTTCCCTGTGCTTTAAATTCACGCATCCCGAACTGTTGAGATTGACCGTCATGAAAGGATTTCCCATCCAGTTTCACCGAAAGTTGATAAAGATTCGGGTGGAATTCATCCCACAGGAGAACATCGTCGCCCATCGGATAATTAATTACGAGGGTTGTGTCTTTGTTAATCTTTTTAAACGCAAAAGAAACTGGAGTAAGGGTTGATTTATCGGCGCCTGAAATGTTTTCTGCCGATAAATTAAGTTTGCCGGTTTGTTTCTTTCCGCTTTGATTGAGTACCCGAATCTCTACTTTTGCTGTTTTTGTATGAATATCAGGAAAGATCCGGATGCCTGCAATATAAACCGGGTCAGTTGACTGTAGTTCGATTCTGCCGGTAATTCCGTTCCAGTTACCTTGTGTGTGATCAGAGATACTATGAGAATTCACTCCTACGTTCACCTCCTTTATCCTATTGTCAATACAGATAGATAGCAGATGTTTTCCGGGGGTAAGAACGGACGATAGGTCATAAATATGAGGGGTTCCGAGTGAGTTTTGCATTCCCATCTCTTTTCCGTCAACCCAGATCTTTGTTTCCCAATGGCATCTTTCGAGAAAAAGCTGAATATGCTTCTTTTTCCAGGTTGCCGGAATTTCAACCTCTTTCTCGTACCAGGCTGCACCTAAGTAATATCTTTCGGGATTTAACCAGAATGGCATTTTAATATTGCCGGGTTTACGGTATGGAGCGTATTTCTCGGAAGTGTAGTAAGAGCGATCGATAATATCACCGGTCCATTTGGTATCCACAGTAATAAGATTTCCATATCCATTGGTGGCAAGGTCACCAGGGAGCTTTGTTTTATCAGAGAAAGAATCAAAATACCATTTATGGATAATTCCTTCATCTTTTGGATCAAGTTTAAGTTTCCATTCTCCGGCAAGAGAGAGCGTGTGGCCTTCCTGTGCAAAACAGGATAATGAGAGCAGGAAGACACTTATGCATAAGAGCAATTTTCGGGTCATAATTTATAGGATTTAATCGTTTATTTCTGACTCTGAATTAATGAATGTGAGACATTTCTTGTTCAATCTGTTCAAGCGATTTTCCTTTTGTCTCTTTGACTTTCAATTTAACAAAAATGAAACCCAGGATACAAACAACAGCATAGCCCCAGAAAGCTGTAGCATCACCGAAGTTCTTTTCTATGATCGGAAAGGTCAGGACAAGGATGAAGTAAGCTCCCCATAAGCACATGATGGCTACCGATGATGCAATCCCTCTGACCTGATTGGGGAAGATCTCGGAAATTAGAACCCAGGTTACCGGAGCAAGCGACATCGCATATACTCCGATAGCCATTAAAATGAAGATTGATAATGTGCCGTTTGCATGTACGTTGAGCATATAACCGATGATCACATAAAGGACGGAGAGTCCTCCTGCTCCGATTAGCATTAAAGGCTTCCTTCCCAGTCGGTCGACTAAGGACATTGCAACGAGGGTAAAAATGAGATTGGCAAGGCTAATCCATACTGCCTGTAAAAGCTGTTCACTTTTTGAGGCACCTATGCTTTCAAAAATATTAGTCGTGTAATTGAATACAACGTTGATGCCGCAGAACTGTTGAAATACAGCTAATCCGATCCCGACAAGCACTGCAGGAAGAATTGCTTTATTCAACAAAGCTTTATAGTTAACTTTCTTCCCGTTATGCACAGACCCTTTTATCGCATCTGCACTTTCATCGGCATAGAGCTTCCCTCCGATTCGGTTCAGAATAGTCCGGGCTCTGCTTTCATTTCCTGCTTTAATTAGCCAACGAGGACTTTCCGGGAGGAAGAATACTCCGAATAGAAATAGTAGAGAAGGGACAACACCCATTCCAAACATCCATCGCCAGGCTTCGGGGCCTATTTCTCTTAAATGGAAATTTTCAAGATGGGTGATTACCTGTCCCAATACAATCGTCAGCTGATTGATGGCAACCATCCTTCCCCGCATTGATGCAGGCGCGATTTCGGCAATATACATTGGAGAGAGCATTGATGCCATTCCTACTCCGATGCCTGCAAAAAATCGTGAACTGATAAAAACAGTAAGGTTAGGCGCAAATGCCATTGACAATGAAGAGATCGCAAAGATGGAAGCGGCTATCATTAATCCTGGTTTTCGTCCATATTTATCTGAAATACTTCCGGCTAACAGGCATCCCATAATGCATCCGAGAGCCAATGATCCTGTTGTAAACCCTTCCCAGTAAGCATCTAGTCCAAATTGATCTCTTAGAAAAGGTAACCCTCCGGTTATAACAGCAAAGTCAAAACCGAAGAGATATCCTCCCATTGCTGAAACCAGGGAGATCAGGAAGATATAACCCGTATTAAATGATTTATTTTTCATTGATTCGAATATTTAGTCATTAGGTGTTTTCATGAGTTCAAAATAAATGATTTAACACAGGTCCGAAAATGGAGATTTCTTTTAAAAGATGGATTATCTTCTTATTTTTATCTTTCTAATTCAGGATACGAATGAAGAAAGAAGATGGTTTTAGAGGGCAGAAATCGATCTC
>JAUZOB010000027.1 GCA_030706665.1 Bacteroidota bacterium | reverse complement strand
TTCGTTGTGATCCTTAAGATGTTTAAGGTGTGCAATGACTGTATTCTTCCCTTTGCCGATCATGTCGCTGATTACTGCAACTTCATTGTAGGCTTCGGCTTCACGTTCTTCTATTGTGATAGCTTCCTGAGGGCAGTATCCGATACAGGCACCCAGACCGTCACACATCAGGTCGCTGACTAGTCTGGCTTTGCCGTCAATGATTTGAAGAGCTCCTTCATGACAGTTGGGAACACATAGCCCGCAACCGTTACATTTATCTTCGTCGATGTTTACAATTTGTCTTTTCATATCTCCGGTCAGTCTTATTCTTGTTATTTATTTCCGGTTTCAAAAATAAAGGACCAAAATGTCTTAATTTGTATCAAATGTTACAAACACGATTTTTTTATTGCAGGTTGTTCAATTTTTTATTCAGGACGATTAGAAAAAGATAAATTAGTCTCATATCTTTATAAAATGATGATTTATAATAAAACGGGTGATACCGGAAAGTCACAACGATCTATCTAAATTGGTTACGCGCGCATGGAAAAAATGTTTGATTTATTGGTTGATTGTCCTCTTTTTAGAGGGATCAGTTCAACAGAAATTGAACAGTTGTTGAAAAACAATGTGTATCAGCTAAAGCATTATCGCAAAGGTGATCTGGTCGCAGTGCATGATGATGAGATCACGGCGTTGCAAATTGTTCTAATGGGAAGTGTGAAAGGGGAGATGCCCGACCTTTCAGGTAGGGTTATTAAGATAGAAGACATTGAAGCACCGCGGCCGTTGGCTGTTGCCTTTCTTTTCGGACAGCAAAACCGTTTCCCGGTTGATCTGGTTGCTAATGACGAAGTAAAGATACTACGTATTGCCAAGCCGGATGTCTTATTGCTATTTCAGCAAAACAAGCGGTTTCTGACAAATTATTTGAATGCAATATCAAATCGGACACAGTTCCTGACCCGTAAATTATTCTTCTTGTCTTTTCGTACCATCAGAGAAAAGATAGCTTTCTATTTAGCGGAACAGATGAAGCTACAGAATTCGTCTGTAATTATCCTTTCTCAACCACAAAGAGAGATGGCAGAGTTGTTTGGTGTTGCACGTCCTTCATTGGCCCGGGGATTTGCGGAACTTGAAGATGAAGGGTTTATTGAAGTCGATCGAAGAGAAATAAAGATTTTGAATAAAGAGGGGTTGATTTCTATTGCCGGAAGATGAATAAGAAAGAAAAATACAAATAGTACCGTTGCTATTGTTTAATACCCAGGTCTGGATTTCTGAAGCAAAATTGATCGCTTCATTAAACAGCCTGTCAAAAGGAAAATTTTCTGATCGAAATTTTTTTCAGATTATGTCTGTATCTAAATATTGTTAGGGTTAGTTCGTGTTTTATTTTTTCGTGTATAAAAGTACGTATTACATTAAAATAGTTTT
The DNA here is from genome assembly GCA_030706665.1 of Bacteroidota bacterium. Classification (GTDB taxonomy): domain Bacteria; phylum Bacteroidota; class Bacteroidia; order Bacteroidales; family Prolixibacteraceae; genus JAUZOB01. The sequence continues at coordinate 16,547 of JAUZOB010000027.1, read as the reverse complement.
TAATAGTTGATATATATCATTTTTCAACTATAAGATACAGATTTATTTTGTATTTTTATAAAAAGTATTACAAACCCTTAACACTACAATTATGAAAAGAATCTTACGCATTTTTATGCTGATATCCTTTATTTCCCCTGGTCTGACTCAAGCTCAGATAAAGGATTATTTTATCCATCCTGTCCCGTTTACATCCGTGAAGGTCCAGGATCAATTTTGGGATCAGAAAATAAAAACCAATATGGAGGTAACGATTCCTATCGCCTTTAAGAAAAGTCAGGAGTCGGGACGTATCGACAATTTTAAAGTAGCAGGCAAGTTGATGAAAGGGACATTTTGTTCGGAATTCCCTTTTGATGACTCTGATGTTTATAAAATAATCGAGGCTGCCAGTTATTCGATGCAGAATCAACCGGACAAGAAGCTGGAATCTTATATTGACACTGTTATCACTTATATAAAAGCCGCTCAGGAACCTGATGGTTATCTTTATACCAATCGAACTATTTTGGGAGAGAATGCTCATCCCTGGGCTGGAAAGAAACGTTGGGTGAACGATCATGAATTGAGTCATGAGTTATATAATCTGGGACATCTTTATGAAGCTGCAGTTGCTTATTACCAGGCAACCGGAAAGCGTTCTTTGCTTGATATCTCCATTAAGAGTGCCAACCTGTTAGATCAGGTCTTTGGTCCCGGGAAGTTATTAGAATATCCGGGCCATCAGGAAGTCGAAATTGGACTTGTAAAGTTATATCGGGTGACCGGAGATAAGCGTTATCTGAATCTGGCTAAGTTCTTCTTAGATATTCGCGGACAAAAAGGAGTCGGAGAGCCTACTACCTATAACCAGTCACATAAACCGGTAATCGAACAGGATGAGGCGGTTGGACATTCTGTCAGAGCAGCGTATATGTGGACCGGAATGGCCGATGTCGCTGCATTAACCGGTGACGTGGCATATGTAAAAGCAATTGAAAGGCTTTGGCATGATGTTGTGGATAAAAAACTGTACCTCACAGGAGGGATCGGAGCTGCAGGAGGTCATGAAGGTTTTGGTGGACCTTACGAACTTCCAAATATGGCAGCCTATTGTGAAACTTGTGCTGCTGTAGGGAATGTTTTCTGGAATCACCGCATGTTCTTGATGACCGGTGATTCGAAATATATTGACATTCTGGAACTCTCTTTATATAACAATGTGCTTTCGGGTGTTTCTTTGTCGGGTGATCATTTCTTCTATCCCAATCCATTGGAATCACAGGGACAACATGCCAGAAGCGAATGGTTTGGTTGTGCTTGCTGTCCTCCGAATGTTTGCAGAGTCATAGCTTCAATGCCGGGCTATATTTATGCCCAAAAAGATAACAGTCTTTTTGTCAATTTATATATTGCCAGTCAGACTTCTTTTTCTGTCGGAAATAGACAATTGACCTTGAAACAGGAAGGGAATATGCCATGGGATGGGAATATGAAGATTCATGTTACTCCGTCTTCCTCTTCGCTCAATGCCGTTTTGAAATTGCGTATCCCGGGTTGGGCAGTTAATAAACCGGTACCCGGAGATTTATATCATTATGCTGATCAAAGTAATCAGAAGGTTGTATTAAAGATTAATGGACAACCAGTTGAATACAAAGTTGAAAATGGTTATGCCGTTTTGGATCGTAAATGGAAGAAGAATGATTTGGTCGAGGTTTCTTTCCCATTGGAGATCAGAAAGGTTGAAGCCAATGCGAATGTAGTTGCCGATCGGGATAAAGTTGCATTGATGCGAGGTCCGTTGGTCTATTGTGCGGAATGGCCAGACTTTGACAATGAATATATCCTGAATTTGATTGTTGATGGAGATGCAACCTTGAAAGCAAATTACAAACCTGATTTTCTCAAGGGAGTAGTGGAAATTGACGGTATAGTAAAAGGATGTACCAAGGATTCTACAGAGAAGGTTAATACCTATCCACGTGATTTTAAGGCAATCCCTTATTATGCATGGGCCAACAGAGGAATGGGGCAAATGACAGTCTGGATGGCATCTGATGTAAAAGGAGCCAGACCTAAAGCTACCGGTTCAATTACTTCAGACTGCAAGATTACCGCTTCCTATTTCAATAAAATGATCTATGCAATAAATGATCAATTGATCCCTTCTTCTTCAAATGATAATTCAAACAATTATTACCATTGGTGGCCTCGTAAGAATCAAACAGAATGGATTGCATATGAATTTTCCAAACCACAGAAGGTTTCTATGTCGGAAGTTTATTGGTATGATGACAGCCCATGGGGTGGTTGCCGATTGCCTGCCGATTGGAAAATCTACTATAAAGATGGCAATGAGTGGAAACCTGTTGAAACGAATGAAGCTTACCCAATAAAGAAAGATGAATTCAATAAGGTTACTTTTAAACCGGTTACGACTACAGCTGTGAAACTTGAAGTTAAGCTTCCTGAAAGTAATTCGAGCGGACTTCATGAATGGGTTGTAAAGTAGGTTAATCCGAATTACTATGTCATGATTTAGATTGTGTTTTTTATGCCCTATGTGGATTAAAACGATTTATAAACTCTTCGAATCAAGCTTTGAGGCTTAAAAAACTCATAACGAGATATTGGAGATAATATACATGAGAAAAAAATAGACGTTAGTTTTTATTCTTTCAATTTATTGCCCGAGATCAGGAACTTATTGAGATAGTGACTGGTTTCGGGCTTTTGTTTTTGCAATAAGTTTTAAGAATTTGTGAGATTTTGTCAATCAATTTTTTCAACTTTGCATTCTAATTCAAGAGAATGAACGTTTATCGCTGATAATGGAATTCTCTTTTGTTAAACTAATTTATTATAGCAATGAGAGTTTTTTTCTTCTTAACCTTCATCTTATTTTCACTATCGATTTCTGCACAGACAATAGAAGTTGCGGATGCTACTTTTAAGCTTTCAAAGAATAACGAGCAGGTTATGTATTATGGCTTTGCCGCCGGAGATCGAATTATACTTGATGTGAATGAGGTTGATAATTCTAAGATTACCAGTCTGGAAGTGACTCCTTATAATTCGAAGCAAGCTATCTTCTCAGAAATATCATTTAAAAAGATTGAGAAACGAGAGATACAGGTATTACGAACCGGGATCTATCAGTTTAAGTTTACAAATAAAAGTTGGGGACGGCGTTCCTGTCATTTGAAATTGTCAAGGATTCCGGGTAATGCGTCTACTTTAAATTTTAATCCAACTGTATATTGGAGAACTTTTCAAGATACCGTTTCTGTAAGCATGCCTGAGCGGATAGAAGTGCGTAAGGATACCTCCGCGGTTGTAGTCCTTGATCGGACTTCGCGCATTGTGGCTCAGCATTCGTTGAGTAATGAGAAAAATACGCTTCCCTTGAACTTTACATTGCCTAAAGGAACCATTGCATGGAGTTATTTTATCGGGGTCGGAGAGGAAGGCCAGCAGTCCTTTAAATCGGCATCTTCAAAGTTTATTAATTCGGTGGCAGGTGCAGCATCTAATTTCCCGGGTTATGGATCAATGGCTGCATTAGCTTTGTATGGCGTTAACTTCTTTTTGCAACCGAAAGGACAGGATGAAATTCAGTTCTGGTTTATCGGGGATGCAAAGAATCAGAATGCTTTTATGCAGGGAAAGCAGTTTCGTAGCTTCCGGGAGGGGAAAGCCATTACCGATGCTGCTCAAATGAAGTCGCCTCTTAATGGGAAAGTCTTTCTTTTCATCCGAAATAACAATCGTTTTGAATCGATGCAGGTAATGATTAAAGTAACGGCTGTAGTGGTTCAATCTAAGGAGTATGGAAAGACTGTCAGACAAAACAACTATGTTGAAAGACAAGAACCTTATTTGAAGCAATAGACTATTATAAACATCATGAATTCTGATATGCTGAAAGGGCGAGTTGGCTTTTATGATGGGCAATAAACCCAGTAAGAAATTGGGAGCAGTACAAGATAGTCGGCCTTATTCAATGTCTGATAATTGAAAATGCCTAACCGATTAGACTAAGAAAGGATTACAAAATGAGTGTGTTCCTTAAGAGATAAATAAAATGAGCCGTTTCCGAAGAAACGGCTCATTTTTTAAGAAGTCTAATATCGTTATTTGATAAACAAATTTCGAAAGTTACAGAGCTATCGTAATCTCAACATCCTTCAGACTATTCTCAAGTTTTGCCAGTTCGGTGAGATCTGTTTCAGATACAAAATTTTGAAGCTTGTCATTTTTGAAGAATAGTTCTTTGTAATATGCGATCCCTTCAAACAAATTCTTTTTGAATGTCTCCAGCCGTTTTGCGTGAGCTTTTGCGATTGGTGTAACTTCATTGCTAATTTGTTGTTTCAGGTTGTCAACATATAAAGACAGCTCTTTCACGAAGAGATTTGGACGGTCTGTTCGTTCAATAACATTAATCCGGCCATAAATATGATCGATCATTTCTTTTAATGTCATACGACGTGAAAAATAGGCCAGATTAGGTCCTGGACAGATGGTAACGCCATCAGAACCGCCTTCTTTGGGAATATTGTGAACTTTAAGCGTTGAGGCCGCAAGTCCCAAACAAAGGCATTCTTTTTCAACAATCTTCTTGTATTCCTTTTCGTACTCAGCAGGAGAAAGATTCTTTTCTTGCAATTCCTGAATCTTTTTTCTTTGATAAGTTCTGGAAGCTGTACAGGTTGGTTTCCCGGAAGCATCAGCATAGAGGGCAAGGTATTTTTTAATACATGCTGCACCCGGTTTCCCGTTTCTGATTTTTTCTTCTTTCTCTATGCCTTTTGAGTTGTTTCTTACACTATTGAAAGGTACCCCCAAAGGAGAGATTCCACTTAGATAAAGATCTTCTTCTTTTGCTTTGCAGAGTAAATCAAGAGTGCCTTCATCGACATTTGTTGCCTCCGGAACTAACAGGAAGGGAGTTCCCCATCCGATTGAATCGAGATTGTAATTTTCAAGAAGAAAATCATGTTCCTGAGATGTTCCAACTCCACCTTGTGCAGTTATTCGCATTTCTGGAGGGGTTTCAGGGTACGGACGATTCTTTGCTTTCAATGCTTGCTGAAACATTTGAAAAGTCTCATGAAGCAATGATTCTCTGCTGTTTTTGAATTCTTCAAGAATAGGTCCCATTAAATAGCCGTCGGTGGCAAATGCATGACCTCCGCAGTTTAGTCCCGATTCAATACGATATTCAGAAACCCATAAGCCTTTCTTTGCGAAGAATTTACCCTGAATTAATGCAGATCTGTAATCACTAACCTTGATGATAATCTGCTTTTTCAAGTAGCCGTCCGGTGTGGGATAGAAATCTTCAAATGATTCAAAATAGCTGCTCAGTCGGGGATTCATTCCGGCAGAGAGTACGATTGATGATTCCAAATCACTCAGTGCAAAGCCTCTGAGAGCTGCATGGGCATCATTGTATTCAATCGGTAGTTTGTCATTCCCTTTATAGTTCTCTTTGTCCAGTTTGGTCATGATATTAATATCGATTGACCCTGGTTTGAGATTCTTCTGAATCCACTGATTTAGTTTTGAAGATTGTCCAAATTCATTGATATGCTTGAGATATTCCTGTTTTACAGTAGACATATCAGGAAGCATATCGATGAATTTTTCCAATTCAGTGCTCTTTTTCTGAAGAGTAGCTTTTAATTCTTCAAATTTTGATTTTACAATTTTATCGACAAGATTCAGGTAAGCTGTGATTCTTTTTGCTCTGAAATCGTCAATGGCATCAGTGATAGATTGAAATGGAAGATCAAACTTTTTGCTGTACATCTCACGCATCTTTTCTATCAATACATCATCAACTACAGAAATGACCGATGATATCCCAAAATGAGCAACATTTACGGGAGTATCAAGCGTATATCCTGTCCCTAATACGGGAATGTGAAAAGAATGCAATTTTGTTTGATAACTCATAATCTGTTATTTCTTTAAAAATACGCAATGTAGATACTTTGAGGTTATTAATATTCAAAAATGGGTTTTGATTTTCTTTTTATTTACTCGATTTGTTCGTTTTTTTTGCTATTTATTGAATTTTGAAACGTGATAGTCGATAGATCAAGGATTGAGTACGTATTTATAGGTATAAAAGATTCCATTCGTATATTTAATTTGTCAGATAAATATTACGAATAATCATTAACTGATATGAGAGCCAAAATCTACTTGCAATAGATTTTGGCTCTTCTGTAATATCAAATTATGATTTGATAAAGATCGGGTTGGTCATTTAGATATTCAAAGATGAATCCATTGGTCTTCATTCTGACTGTAAGTCCTTCAAAATCATTTGGGTCCTGAAGTTCGATGCCAACAACTGCAGGGCCTTGCTCTTTATTCGTCTTCTTCGAATACTCAAAGTGAGTAATGTCATCATGGGGACCGAGTACTTTGTCAACAAAATCACGCAGGGCTCCTGATCTTTGAGGAAAACGGACGATGAAGTAGTGTTTTAATCCTTCATACAACATAGAACGTTCCTTGATTTCTTCAGTGCGGGTGATATCATTGTTGCTGCCGCTGATAATACATACAACATTCTTCCCTTTAATTTCTTCTGCATAAAAGTCGAGTGCTGCAATGGAGAGAGCACCTGCCGGTTCAACTACAATAGCATCTTGATTGTATAGTTCAAGAATCTTGGTACATACTTTTCCTTCCGGGACAAGAACAATGTCATCTACAACATGTTGGCATATTTCAAATGTTAAATCTCCTACACGTTGTACTGCGGCTCCGTCTACAAATTTGTCAACGTCCGACAGTTCAATGATCTGACCTTTTTCTAAGGATTGTTTCATTGAAGGAGCTCCTTTCGGTTCGACTCCAATAATTTTAGTATTCGGGCTCATTTGTTTGAAGTAACTCCCGATACCTGCAGCCAGCCCGCCTCCTCCAATTGGGACAAAGATATAATCAATGTTTTCATGACTGTCTTGTAGAATTTCAAGGCCGACAGTTGCTTGTCCTTCAATGATCAGTGGATCGTCGAACGGGTGAATAAAAGTCTTTCCGGTTTCATTGCAGTTCCGAAGGGCACTTTGATAGGCATCATCATAAGTGTCGCCAGTAAGAACAACTTCAACATATTCTTTCCCAAACATTTTTACCTGAGTAATTTTCTGTTTAGGCGTTGTTGTGGGCATATAAATTCGTCCCTGTATTCCTAGTTTTTGGCAGGAATATGCAACCCCTTGTGCATGATTGCCTGCACTGGCACAAACAATACCTTTTTGTAGTTGATCCTTTGTAAGGCTTTTAATTTTATTAAATGCACCTCTGATTTTGTAAGAACGCACGATTTGCAAGTCCTCTCTTTTCAAAAGTACAGTCGCATCATAGCGTTCTGATAAATTGTAATTGTGTGCCAATGGAGTAGGACTCAATACTGAATTGATGGTTAATTTCGCTTGAGCGATGTCTTTTAGGGCAGGAAAATACTTCGTTTCTATTTCTGTCTCTTCTTTTGTTTCATTTCCAAACATAGCATTGTTTTTTATAGACCTTTTATCGTTTTTGCAGGAGCTTGTAATCTATTCCTCTTCTTTGAAATCAAAAATTATTTCGATTGTGTCACTTTAAAGACTGAATGTGATCAGAGTTGACGTACCGTCTTATGAGAAAACATTAAAAAATCCATGGCGATTGCATCGCCTGTTATTCGTAGTAAGTTAAGGGGATTCATTCAGGATTAGAATTTATATTTCCACACGACACAATATCTCTATTTTTAGTTTGCAAAAATAGAACTTCCTGTATAATTATTGTATTTGAGCTGCTCTAATTATTAAATACTCTCCGTAAATAAAAAACCCGGATTCTGGAAGACAGAACCCGGGTTATTATTTAAAAGAAGGTATGACGTTATTTGTTTTTAATGTAATTCACGATCCATTCTCCGACTTCTGTGGTCTGATATGCTTTACCAGTACCTGCGAGGTCTGCAGTGACAATATTCTGTTCGATTGATTTCTCGACTGCTTCTCTGATCAGATTTCCTTCTTCTTTGAGATTGAACGCATATTCAAACATCATTGCTGCGGATAAGATAGTTGCTAACGGATTTGCTATATTCTTTCCTGCAGCTTGTGGATAGGAACCATGAATAGGTTCGAAGAGTGAAGTGTGAATTCCTATTGAAGCAGAAGGAAGTAATCCTAAAGATCCGCTAATTACACTTGCTTCGTCAGTAAGGATGTCACCGAACATGTTTTCAGTAACCAATACGTCAAAACGTTTAGGCCATTGAATGATCGACATTGCTGCGTTATCAACAAACATGTATTCAACTTCAATATCAGGATATTGAGGTCTCATTTCCTGTGCAACTTCTCTCCATAATCTTGAAGTGGCAAGAACATTTGCTTTATCAACAACGGTTAGTTTTTTGCGACGTTGTGCTGCAAATTCAAATCCAAGCTTAAGAATACGCTCAATTTCATCGCGCGAATAGACGCAAGTATCGTAAGCCGTATTGCCATCTTCGGAACGTCCCTGTGGGCGTCCGAAGTATATACCTCCGGTTAGTTCCCGTATGCAAACAAAGTCTGCGCCATCAACCAACTCATTCTTCAACGGTGATTTGTCGATTAAGGATTTGAAGATGGTCAAAGGACGAATATTCGCATATAATCCCAGCTTTTGGCGCATTTTTAACAGCCCTTGTTCAGGACGAACTTTTGCTTTTGGGTTGTTATCGAAACGAGGATCGCCAACAGCACCATATAGAACAGCATCAGCGTTCATACATAGCTGATGAGTTTCTTCAGGATAAGGATCTCCTACCTTGTCTATGGCTGCGGCTCCGGTAATTCCGAACTCATAGGTAAGAGTATGCCCAAATTTTTCAGCAATCGCTTTGGTAGCAGCTAACGCCTGATCAATGATCTCAGGACCGATTCCGTCACCTGGAAGGACTGCAATATTTAGATTTTTGCCCATTATAAATTTTTGTAAGTATTATACAGTAAAATCGTTTTCAATAACATTCAACATTTTCTCAGTAGCAGTAATTGCTGCGGACGTTTGATCTGTCTCCAATCCCCTGGTTTTGAATTCTCTGTTCAACTTCCAGGTAATAACAGTTTCGACCAAAGCATCAGTTCTTCCTCCGGGAGGAATGGTTACAGTATAGTTCACCAGTTGAGGAAATGGTTTATTTAATCTGAAATAGATCTTCTTTAATGCATTCATAAATGCATCATACTGACCGTCACCCGGAGAATTGGCTTCATATTTCTCATTGTCAATTTCAAGGCTGACAGTTGCGCTGGGATGCAAGTTTTTTGCATGAGAGATGATGTAATTGGTAAAACGGATTCGTTGTCCAATTGCTTCACTTTTTAGGATATCCGAAACGATATAGGGGAGATCATCTGTGGTAACAGTCTCTTTATGATCACCAAGCTCAATAATCTTCTCAGTTACCCTACGCAATGCATCTGCATCCAGATTAATTCCGATCTCTTCAAGATTCTTTTTGATGTTTGCTTTGCCGGATGTTTTCCCGAGAGCATATTGCCTTTTTCGTCCAAATCGTTCCGGAACAAGGTCATTGTAATAAAGCTTGTTTTTATTATCTCCGTCAGCATGGACGCCACTACACTGAGTAAATACATTTTCGCCGATCAACGGTTTATTCTCAGGAATCCGTATGCCTGAAAAAGTCTCAACCAGACGGCTTATTTTGGTTAATCGGCTCTCGTCAACAGTTGTTTCCAAATGCAGATGATCCATGATTAATCCGATTACACTTGATAACGGTGCATTCCCTGCTCTTTCACCCAGTCCGTTTACGGTAGTGTGAACACAGTCGATCCCTGCCTTTAGCGCTTTGTACACATTCGCAATAGCCAGATCGTAATCGTTATGGGCATGAAAGTCAAAGTGTAGCTCAGGATAGCGGGCTAACATTTCTTTGCAGTAATCGAATGTTTCATCCGGTCCAAGTATTCCCAAAGTATCCGGTAACATGAAGCGATCAATTTTTTCATCTTTTAATTGATCAAGCAAATAAAATACATAGTCTTTCGAGTTACGCATTCCGTTTGACCAATCTTCAAGATAAATATTCACACGTAATCCATTTTTAGCGGCATAAGCTATTGAATTACGGATATCGGCTACGTGTTCTTCCGGACTTCTGCGAAGTTGTTCTGTGACATGACGGTAAGAACCTTTACAAAGCAGATTTATTACTTCACCACCAGCATTTTTGATCCAATCGATAGAGATTTTTCCATCAACAAACCCCAGAATCTCAACTTTGTCGAGCAAATCTTTGGATGCTGCCCATTCAGTGATTTTACGGACTGCCTGGAATTCACCATCCGAGACACGAGCAGAGGCAATCTCAATCCGATTTACGTTAAGCTCCTCAAGCAACATTTTTGCTAAAGTCAGCTTTTCAGTATCGGTAAATGAAACTCCTGATGTTTGCTCCCCATCCCGGAGGGTCGTATCCATAATATATACTTTCTGCTTCATATTAACCATGGAATAAGGACTTCAGACTATCTCTTGTTTGATTCAAAAGAAGCGATCTCCTTCTGGATGCTTACTAAAAAGTCAATATCGTCCTGACCGTTTAATAAGCATTGTTTTTTATAAGGGTTGATCTCAAAAGCGATCGTTTCACCAGTGGTGTTGTTGGTGAATGTTTGCTTTTCAAGATTTACCTCAAACGTAGCAGCCGGATTACTTTCTATCGTTGCAAAAAGTTTTACAAGATACTCTTCTGATACTTGTATCGGAAGAAGTCCGTTGTTTAGAGCATTGTTTTTGAAAATATCGGCAAAGAAACTAGATACCACAACTCTGAAGCCATAATCAAAGATTGACCATGCGGCATGTTCACGGCTGGATCCGCTACCGAAATTCTTTCCGGCAACAAGGATCTTGCCTTGGTATTTAGGCTGATTCAATACAAAGTCGGCAATTGGCTGGTTGCTCTTGTCATAACGCCAGTCACGAAAGAGGTTATCTCCAAAACCTTTACGCTCGACAGCCTTTAGAAAACGGGCAGGGATAATCTGGTCTGTATCCACATTCTCAATTGGAAGTGGTACTGCAGGTGTTACTAAAGTTGTAAATTTATCTATTGGCATTTTCTGTCAAATAAAGGGTGAAAAAATGATTACATTAAAGTACGGGGGTCAGTGATGACACCAGTTACAGCAGCAGCCGCAGCAACCAAAGGACTTGCAAGCATGGTACGGGCACCGGGACCTTGACGACCTTCGAAATTACGATTTGAAGTAGCAATGGCATATTTACCTGCTGGTATTTTGTCGTCATTCATCGCAAGGCAAGCTGAGCATCCCGGTTGACGGAATTCAAATCCTGCTTCATGGAGTATGTCAACAATTCCTTCTTTAATCGCTTGCTGTTCTACTTGTTTCGAGCCGGGAACGATCCATGCAGTAATGTTGTCTGCTTTCTTTTTTCCCTTAACGAAGGAGGCAAATGCTCTCAGGTCTTCAATACGACCGTTTGTACAACTACCTACGAAGATATAGTCGACAGCTTTACCTAAGATACTTTCTCCGGGTTTGAATCCCATATAAGAAAGTGATTTTTCAAAAGAGATACGGTCGGTACCTTTAAGATCTTCACCGGTGGGGATTTTATCCGTTATCTTGATCCCCATTCCTGGATTTGTTCCATAGGTAATCATTGGTTCGATATCATCAGCCCAGAATAGAAGTTCAGAGTCGAAAACAGCATCGACATCAGTATAAAGCTCTTTCCATTTTTCAATAGCTTTATCCCAGTCTGCTCCTTTAGGAGCAAATTCTCTGCCTTTTACATATTCAAATGTCTTTTCATCTGGAGCAATCATTCCACCACGTGCTCCACACTCAATACTCATATTACACAGGGTCATTCTTCCTTCCATTGAAAGGCTTCGAATTGCAGATCCTCCGAATTCAATGAAATGGCCTGTCCCGCCGCTGGTTGAGATTTTTGAAATAATGTATAGAGCAATATCTTTAGCAGTAACGCCGGTTTTTAGTTCTCCTTCAACAACAATGCGCATCTTTTTGGGCTTGGGTTGAAGAATGCACTGACTTGCCAGCACCATCTCAACTTCGCTTGTTCCGATACCAAAAGCTACACAGCCAAATGCTCCATGAGTCGAAGTGTGGCTATCCCCACAGACTATTGTCATGCCTGGTTGGGTTAGTCCCAATTCAGGACCAACAACATGTACAATACCGTGCCATTTATGATTTAAAGCGTAGATGGAGATATTGTGTTTTTCGCAATTATTGGAAAGAGTATCAAGCTGATTGCGTGATAACTCATCTTTTATCGCGAGGTGCTGATTAATCGTTGGTACGTTATGGTCAGGCGTTGCTGTTGTTTGCTGTGGACGATAGACTTTTAATCCACGTTTTTCCAGCCCCAAAAAAGCAACAGGACTGGTAACTTCATGGATAAAATGACGGTCGATATAAAGAACGTTCGGACCTCCGTCAACCTGATGCACTACATGTGCATCCCATATTTTGTCAAAAAGTGTCTTTGCTTCCAAGTTTGTAAATGTATTAAGGGTTATTCTTCATCTTCAGGAGTATCTTGAGGACTCATTTTGTTGAGTGCGTCCAGAAAGGCTTCTGTGGATGCCATAATAATGTCAGTGTTTGCAGCAAAACCATGGAAAATTTGTCCTCCGTATTCTACCTGCATGTGAACTTTCCCGACGTCATCGCTTCCACGGGTGATAGCTTGAATCAGAAATTCTTCCAAAATGACCTTTCTTCGAATGATCTGTTTTACCGCTTTAATGGCTGCATCAACAGGACCATTCCCAGACTCTGTAGCGGTGAACTTCTCACCCGCAATATTAAGACGGACTGTGGCCATCGGAACCAGATTCTTTCCGGTCACAACCTGTAAGTAATCAAGTTTTATTCTTCGATCTTCTTTACGAATGTCTCCTACAAGCATTGCAATATCATCGTCTTTGATATCTTTTTTCCGATCGGCTAATTTCAGAAATTCCTGATAAACCTGATCCAGCTTTTCTTTTTCAATTTTAAATCCGAGGATTTCAAGACGATGTTTCAGTGCAGCACGACCGCTTCGAGCAGTGAGTACAATCGAAGATTCATTAATACCAACATCTTTAGGATCGATAATTTCGTAATTCTCGCGATTCTTTAAGACTCCATCCTGATGTATCCCTGATGAATGAGCAAATGCATTCCGTCCGACAATTGCTTTGTTCGGTTGAACAGGCATATTCATCAGATTAGAGACTAATCTGCTGGTCTTATATATTTTCTTCGTGTTGATGTTGGTAACAATATTAAGCTCTTTGTGGCTTTTAAAAGCCATCACAACTTCTTCGAGAGCGGTATTGCCGGCTCTTTCCCCAATGCCGTTTATAGTTACTTCAACCTGGCGTGCTCCGTTTAATACACCGGAGATGGTGTTTGCAGTAGCCATTCCCAGGTCATTATGACAGTGCGTCGAGATAATTGCATTGTGGATCCCATTGACGTGTTCGAAGAGGTATTTAATTTTTTCTCCGAATTCGTGAGGCAAGCAATATCCGGTTGTGTCAGGAATGTTGATAACTGTAGCTCCGGCTTTGATTACTGCTTCCACTACACGTGCAAGGTATTCGTTGTCAGAACGTCCTGCGTCCTCTGCATAAAATTCAACATCTTCAACATACTTCTTCGCATACTTAACAGCTGCGACTGCCCGTTGAAGTATCTCGTCAGGAGTAGAATTTAACTTATAATGTACGTGATAATAAGATGTTCCGATTCCTGTATGGATGCGTTTCCTTTTTGCATACATGAGTGCATCGGCAGCCACATCGATATCTTTTTCAACTGCGCGGGTGAGTGCACAAATCGTAGGCCAGGTTACAGCTTTAGAGATTTCTCTAACGGAATTAAAGTCTCCGGGACTAGAGATTGGGAAACCTGCCTCAATGATATCGACTCCCAGTTCCTCCAGTGCTTTGGCTACCTGGATTTTCTCAATTGTGTTGAGCTGGCATCCGGGTACTTGCTCTCCGTCACGCAGGGTGGTGTCGAAAATATACAGTTTATCTTCCATTACAATCGGTTTTTAAATGAGGCTGTCTAAAAAGATATAAATTAAAAATTCTGATTTTACAGATCATTACATAAAGGTTCTGATGGATCTCATTGAAATACTCTCAATGAAATCGGAATCAAGCATGATCCTAAACCTTTGATTTATTACAATCTATATTTTAATCAAAAATCCTTATCATTTTTAGACAGCCTTTTGAATATTGAAAATTAATTGTTTTCAGGTCTTAATTTGCGGACCACAGCACCAGCTTGCCACATTTCGCTTTCACGAAGTTCTTTCAATTCTTCATCAAGTTTTACACGATAGTCAGCTTTACTGTTTGAATCAATTGAACGCTGTGCTTCGTTTCCTATTTTAACTTCATTGTAAAGATCTTTGAAAACGGGTAATGAAGCATCACGGAATTTTTTCCACCAGTCAAGTGCTCCGCGTTGTGCAGTCGTAGAGCAGTTTGCATACATCCAGTCCATACCGTTTTCTGCAACCAAAGGCATAAGGCTCTGAGTCAATTCTTCTATAGTTTCGTTGAATGCTTCAGATGGAGTATGTCCGTTTTCACGTAATACTTGATATTGTGCAGCAAAGATACCTTGGATTGCCCCCATCAAAGTTCCGCGTTCTCCGGTAAGGTCTGAATAAACTTCTCTTTTGAAAGTTGTTTCAAAAAGATATCCTGAACCAACACCGATACCCAGAGCGATAACACGATTCCATGCATGACCGGTAGCATCCTGGAAGATTGCATAACTTGAATTCAAACCACGTCCTTCGAGGAACATGCGACGAAGACTAGTTCCTGAACCTTTTGGAGCAATAAGGATTACATCAACATCAGCAGGAGGAACAATTCCGGTGCGTTCTTTGTATGTGATTCCAAAGCCATGAGAGAAATAAAGAGCTTTCCCTGGAGTCAAATATTTCTTAACTGTTGGCCAAACGCTGATCTGTCCTGCATCTGAAAGAAGATATTGAATGATTGTACCACGTTCGCAAGCTTCTGCTATATCGAAGAGTGTTTCACCAGGTACCCAACCATCAGCGACAGCTTTGTCCCATGATTTTGAGTTTTTCCGTTGTCCGACGATTACATTAAATCCGTTATCACGTAAATTAAGTGATTGTCCGGGACCTTGAACACCATAACCAATGATTGCTATAGTTTCGTCTTTTAGTACTTCAAGTGCTTTACTTAATGGAAATTCATCGCGGGTAACTACATTTTCTTCTACTCCGCCAAAAATCATTTTTGCCATTTTGTTGTCTTTTTATGTTGTTTGACTTTGATGTTATTCTATGAAATTATTTTAAACTCGAAATCATTTTATCACGTTGTGCCAAAAACTCAGAGAGTCTTTCAAAGGGCGAACGGGTGATTGCGATAGTTCCGGAACGAATAAACTGAAGAACTCCAAATTGGTTCAACTGATTAAACAATTCCTGAGTTTCTTCTTTATGTCCGGTTTTTTCAATGACAGTATAGTCATGAGTAACTTCAAGAATTCGGGCATTATGCTGCCGAACTAATGATTCAATTTGATTGCTTGATGTTAAAATGTCGGTAGAAACCTTGTAAAGAGCGACTTCCTGATAAATCATCTCTTCTTCGGTATGGTAAAATGCCTTTAGTACCTCGACCTGCTTTTCAATCTGGGCAACGATGGTTTTTACTCTTTCTTCTGGAATATGAACCACGATAGTGAATTTACTAATCCCTTTGATAGCAGACTCAGAAACGGTCAGACTTTCGATATTCACCTTTCTTCTGGTGAAAATTATCGTAATCCGGTTAAGTAGACCAATATGGTTCTCTGTATAGACTGAAATGATAAATTCTTTCAACATAACGTGCTCTTTAGAATTAAGGTTCCAATAAAACATCTGAGACTGAAGATCCGGCAGGGACCATTGGAAATACATTGTCTTCTTTGCCCACTACGACTTCAAGAAGATAAGGTCCTTGATGATCAAGCATTGCCTGAACCGTTTCCGTAAGCTCTTCACGTTTTGTAACTCTCTTCCCAGCTATAGCATAAGCATCAGCAATCTTAACGAAATCAGGATTATTCATTTCTGTAAATGAATATCTTTTATCAAAGAAAAGTTGTTGCCATTGGCGAACCATACCCAGAAAGTTGTTATTAAGGATGACTATCTTAATGGGAAGATTATTGTTTGCAATAGTTCCTAGTTCCTGAAGTGTCATCTGAAAACCTCCGTCACCTAAAAATGCGATGACTGTCTTATCCGGTCTTCCTATCTGAGCGCCTACAGAGGCAGGAAGTCCAAACCCCATTGTGCCCAATCCTCCTGACGTAACACAACTTCTACTGTGGTTGAATTTGAAGTAGCGCGATGAGATCATCTGTTGCTGCCCAACATCGGTAACCATAATGGCGTTGCCTTTAGTCGCTTCAGTAATGTGACGAACAACTTCACCC
>JAUZOB010000269.1 GCA_030706665.1 Bacteroidota bacterium | reverse complement strand
TTCACATAATTAATAGTCATTTCATCTATAGAATTCCATAATCCCGATTCATTCGGATAATACCATCCGTAGAAGCTTTTGTGATGTGAGTATTTCTCGGCAACCTCTTCCATCCCTTTCTCACGCAACTTGGCAACTTCGGCATCCGACATCATCTTGTTCCCATCATGCCAGTCTGACCAGAAATCATTGCTCACAAAAAATTTAATACCACATTCGTCAGCAGCTGAGAGTATTGCTTCCAACGGATCGGCACAAACATAATCGTACCGTGGCTGAAGTTTTGAGGGATAAAATGTTTTCCCATCATTCGCCACTGCCATCAAGACAAGGTATTCCATCCCTGCTTCGCTAATCTCTTTAACCTTTTCTTTCCATTGTTGTTCCGTAAACTGCGGCAACACGGGATTCCAGTATTTCCCCTCGGGAGCAAATCCATGTGTGAATTCAAACCATGACCCCATGATCGGTTTAATATTGGGATTTCTCTTGTATTCGGAAGAAACAGCGGCAAAAGTATCGTTCAGAAGAAAAAGTGATGCAGAAGTTACACCACATGTCTTCAAAAAATTTCGTCTTTTCATAGTTCTATAGCTGGGTTTTATATTTTACTACGTATGATTAGATTGTCCTCATTTCGCTTATATTTTTCAAAAACATCACTATTCACTCATAAAGAACGAGAGACATTTCGCTTCTTCTCAATTAAAACGACTGAACTCCCCCTCTGTAGGAATAAATTCGCAACATAAATATACTCAGAAACATATAGCCAATACGTCTGGGATAAGAGTTGATCTCATTCTTAAAGCAAATATACAGTGTTTTATCTTCAGTAACAGATTTAATTTTTACCTCAACCCATCTCTATTAAAAATAAAAAAAGTCATTCCTGAAGATAAAAGATCACTTACGAACGAAGACAATTCAATAAGCCTAAAACTTCAAACAAGAAACAATTCCGTCAAATGTAGTGACCAGGATTCTGTTATTTTCTAACGGGCAGATGCAATTAACAAGAGCATTTGACAATTTATGTTTCCACACAATTTGATGGCTTTTTTTATCAATTGCACAAACAATTCCAGAATCCGTCGGAATAAAAACAAGGTTATTGTGTTCAACTATCGGTGAAGGTGCAATATCATATCCAAGTTCGGCTTTAGACTCCCAGGCAAGTTCTTGATTCTCTGAACGAGTATAAAATGCATCGACATTCCCTTCATTCATATTTTTAATGTATACCAATTCTCCGTCCTTAGAAATACCAATTGATTCACGGCATGAATATTTTTTTGAGTCCCAGATTTCTTTTCCTGTTTTAGCATCAAGGGCAGTCATCCTACGATCCGGAGCAACGAGAAATATCTTATTATAGGCTGCAACAGGCCATACTGCAGCTGGAGATAACATTCTGTTTTCATATTTCTGTCGCTTCCACAATAACTTGCCATCCTTTTCAGATAAAGCATAGAATGTATCTCCCCACGATCCAAAGTAAACGGCTCTTTTATAAATAAGAGGTTTAGTCTCAACAAAATTCATCACACTATCATATTGCCAACAGATAGCACCATTACCTACTTTTAAAGCTCTAAATTTACCATCTGAAGCCCCCACAAACACTTTCCCTCTGTGAACTACCGGAGAGGCAACAATCGACTTGGATGTCGCATAGACCCATTTTAATTTACCGGTTTGAAGAGATAAGCAATAAATTCGATTATCCGTTGACGGACAAATTACCCGTCCTTTGTAGATCGAAGGTGTCGAATATATCTTTCCGCCAGTTTGATATTTCCACAAAACATTCCCAGTCATTTGATCAAGAGCAACAATTGCACCGGCAGCATTAGAATAAACAGCTATTTTCCCATTCGACACAATTCCGCTTCCAATATCACACTTGTCTTGAATCTCCCAAACTTTTGTTACCTGAGAATAACGATTATTAACAGAATAATCCGGGCGACTCCAGCTTTTAGATTCAGCTACAGATTTCGTCTGAGCAATTGACATTTTACACCAGGCAGGATGTGTCGGACCAGCAGGAGTTCTTTCTTCATAAGAAATAGAATCATTAGAAATTGTGACCAGGTTATACCCACCGCACTCTTCATGTGCTCTGAGGTTTGATCGCCCCATAATAGCCGGGATTCCTTCGAAATTGTACAGTTTATTGATATGCCCGTGTCCTAAAAGAATTGCCTGAATATTCCTTGTTTTTAACTTATCAAGCACCAAATACCAATTTGATAAGGACTCATCCATTGGATAATGATTCACAAAAATAATTGGCTGACTAGGATTCTTCATATGGGTAAGAATCGAATCCATAAAGACAATTTGTTCTCTCGGCACCAACCCGGGAGCCATTCTCATATTTGGTCCGCTCGCAGTTCCAAGAAACAGATAACCATTCTTTTCAAAAGCAAATTCTTCGCTCCCGAAAATCCGCACAAAACTGTTGCATCCACTCTCCGACCATTTGGCATCATGATTGCCCGGAATAATATACCAAGGTTTATTAAGCTTGCTAATAATTGCCTTTGCTTTCAGCAATTCTTCATCTGAACCGAATTCGGTAATATCACCTGTAAAAATGACAAAATCAATATCGGGTAAATTATTTACATCCTGAATAGTGCGTTCCAAATCTTCCGCTGCCGTATTCCCACCAACATGCGTATCGGTAATGTGTGCAAAATGTATCTTTTGTCCCTGAACACTAATAAAGAGTAACCAAAACAATATATATATACCTGTTTTCTTCATATTGAAAAGATATTCGTTATTAAGGAAATGTATATAACAAGAGTGCTGATTTATTCACTGAGCCATCTGTCTTAAAAGTATAATTTGTATTCTTTATAAGAACAGATTTTGTTGAATAATCATCTATTCTTTAAGATTGCATTACAAAGAGAATAATATCAATCACCAGACATTCATATTGGAAATAGAGAAGCCGTCTCAAAATCAATTCTGAGACGGCTTCTTTATTTTGCAATAACTTATGAGAAATAATCTTGAAATTATAAACTCTAAATTATTTTAGGATCAATTAAAACTAGTAATTAACCGTGGTGCCTATTTCTGCATTCGTTTGAGCTTTGTATCCACGAATATAAACTGTATACTTTTTCCCTGACACGGCAGAAAATGAAAGTTTTAAATCAGTTGCATTTTTATTAACCGCAGAAACGGTAGCTACAAAATTACCGGAAGAAACGACAACAAATGGTGAGACCTGTTTAAAAATCACAGGTTGAACAGGAACCATTACAGTGCTAGTATTCCCATTTGCATCAGTGAGGGTCGTTGATAATTTCAGTTCAGTGAGATCAGTTCCCAGCATCATATTGGCAAATCGAATTCCTGATTTTCCAATTTCGACAGGAGTCAGGTCATCTTCAACTACTACAATGCTGGTTCGGGTCAAAGTATCTGTAACATATAAACTATAAGCCTTATTAGCGACCAAACTAATATTTTGTGAAAGAATTTTAGCATTCGGCTGTACAGCTGAAGATTTGGGGACAATTAAATCAGCAGAAAAATTCCCTGGAGCAACAAGATTATAAACACCTGAGCCATCTGGAAAGAATTTTTTATAAGGAATTCCGATATCAACTGTATCATTGGTTGAAGTTGCTGCGCCTACTAGTTTTGCAACGCCGTTAAAAATATTAAAGTTAGGTGCTGTTGGAGAATAGTTAAAGACTTTAACTTTTGCCATTCCACTGGGCGAATCAGTAATACGTTCTTCCGTTTGCAATGTATTTTCTTTACAGGCAAAGAATGACGAAATGCAAATAAGTATCAGCAGAAAGCGATATATATCTATTTTTTTCATTGGATTCATTTTTAAGTTCACAGACTAATACAGTTCGGTATCAATGGTTTTAGTAAACCACATTTCATATGTGTGGTAATTTTTATCAAACCCTTTTACTTTATCTAATGCAGCTTTATTCCATACATATTCGGAGTTATAACGCGGGCGGAATCGTTGAGCAGGTAATCCATTGTTATCTGGCCACAACACATCAGAAGAAGGCAATGTAAAACCAGTAAAGACATCAGAGCTATAGTGATAACGTCTTAGATCTGACCACGTTTCATGGTATCCCCAACCAAACTGAGCGATATATTTTTGCAGCATTACCATGCTTAGGGTCAAAGCAGCGGGATCTGTAGGAATCACTGTTGCAAGATAGGTATCACGATCACTTGCCGAAATTGGAGTGTCTGCATATTGGTTTACAAAATCGAAATGAGCTGTAACAGCTTTCTTATAAGCATCTAGTGCAACTGACGCCTTATTAGCCTTAAGAGCAGCCTCAGCTTTGATGAGTTGAAGCTCTGAATAAGTCATCAAAGGGAATGATGCTTTATTGGTATATAAGAATCGGCCTTTAGTTGCTGTTGTTGGAGCAGTATTTTCATTCCATGGATTATTAGGTTTTTGCGACGTGGTAAGTGACCCCATCCCCTGAGTCGGAATCAACCCGCGATATACCCCATCAGGCGCAGGTGCAACCATCACCTTTAACCGTGGATCTGCAATTCCAAAAACGGTGCCGTCTAATAAGCTTATAAGAAACTGTGTAGGTCGGAAATTTTCCAGATTATCACGCATTG
>JAUZOB010000268.1 GCA_030706665.1 Bacteroidota bacterium | reverse complement strand
ATGGGCAGACAAAGATGGCAACCTCGGACACATTTACGGTTACCAATGGAGAAGCTGGCCAACACCCGACGGACGTCACATCGACCAAATCAGCCAGTTAATAAACGACATCAAAAACAATCCCGACTCCCGAAGATTACTCGTCAGTGCATGGAATGTAGGAGAGCTGGATCAAATGAACCTGCCCCCCTGCCACATTCTTTTCCAGTTTTATGTGTGCAATGGTAAATTATCCTGTCAGCTTTACCAGCGCAGTGCAGACTCTTTTCTGGGAGTTCCTTTCAACATTGCCTCTTATGCCCTGCTTACCATGATGGTGGCACAGGTTACCGGTCTCCAGCCCGGAGAATTCATCCACACCTTAGGAGATGCTCACGTTTACCTCAACCACATCGAACAGGTGAAGCTTCAATTATCCAGAGAGCCTTATCCGTTGCCCCGGATGGTTATCAATCCTGACGTAAAAGATATTTTCAGCTTCCAATACGAAGACTTTAAACTTGAAGGATATCAATGTCATCCTCATATAAAAGGAGCAGTTGCAATCTGAGTTGACCGTAAAATATGATTTATAAGAACATCTCTATAATCGTGGCCATTGCGCGGAACGCTGCAATCGGGAAAGACAACAATCTTTTGTTCCATCTTTCCAATGACTTGAAAAGATTCAAGCAGATTACCAGCGGTCATCCCATAATAATGGGGAGAAAAACGCTTCTCTCCCTTCCGAAATGGCCGTTGCCGAATCGGACCAACATTGTCATAACCCATCACGCCGAAATTCCGTTTCCCGGGTGCATAGTTGTTCCGTCTGTTGAAGAAGCGATCAAGGCCGTCGACAATGAAGCTGAAGCATTTGTAATCGGGGGTGAGAGTATTTACCGGCAATTTTATTCCTTTGCCAATAAATTATATCTCACACTTGTCGATCAGGATTTTGAGGCTGACACCTTCTTCCCGGAGATTATTTTTGAAGAATGGACCGAAGTTTTCAGAGAAGAGCATTTTGACGAAAAAAACGGCTTCAAATACACCTTCCTCAACCTAGTGAGAAAATAGTTATTTAATTCCATCCGCTACAATATCTCCTTCTCATAATTACCATTAGGCTACCGTTGAACTACCTTTCAGCTATCCTATAACGGGTAAAGAAAGGGTAATCAAACGGCAATGCGAGGATAAAATAACATGGTTGCAGCAATGCCTCAAGAATGGTCAGATCTTGAATCCGGCACACAATTCCCGATGTCCTGTCATCAAAAAGTAAAACCGATCTGATCCCGCAACTTCAATAAGTCCAATTATTAATCTTAGCGTTTTTGGACTGATTAGGATACAATAAAAAACAAATATTCCGTTCTTTATCCAATAATCCTTTTTATTTACATTTCATCTATAAATTAGTTTATCGCAGCTATTTTAAAATGATATTTGTATTTTAACCGGGTCCCCGTCATACAATAAATGAATTGTAAGATTATAGAAACAAGAATTCAGGAATATGAATTTAGATTTTAACAGGCTAATTACCCCCCTAATCATTGGAACAATCCTTTTCTTCACGTGCAGTCACGTGAATGCAAAAACGCCCGACGGAAATATCAGGAGGCATGTAATTAGCGGGTACCTGAAGGATCACTCTAACGGAGAAGCACTGATCGGAGCCAATATTTATATCAAAGAAATGAATACCGGCACAGCTTCCAACAGTTATGGGTTCTATTCCATCACTGTTCCCGATTCTCAGGGCTCCATCGTATTTTCGTGTATCGGTTATCAATCCAAAGAGATAAAAATCAGAATCGATAAAGACCAGACAATCAACATCGAATTAACCCCCTCTTCCGCTGAGTTGTCGGAAGTTGTGGTCACATCTGTAAAGCCCGGCGACGAAGCAAGCCGTCCACAGATGAGCGTACAGAAACTACAGATGAATGAGATCAAAAGAATACCGGCATTAATGGGCGAAGTCGATTTGATAAAGGTGGTTCAAATGCTTCCGGGAGTGCAATCGACCAGCGAAGGCAGCTCCGGATTCAGCGTAAGAGGCGGAGGCATTGATCAGAATTTGATCTTATTGGATGAAGCAATCGTATACAATGCCTCTCATCTACTCGGTTTCTTCTCTGTTTTCAACAATGATGCAATCAAAGATGTAAACCTTTACAAAGGAGATATACCGGCCAGTGTAGGTGGAAGGCTCTCGTCGCTTCTGGATATTCGCATGCGCGAAGGGAATCAGAAAGAACTGGAAGGGAGTGGTGGTATCGGAACCATTTCTTCCCGACTTACCCTTGAGGCTCCCATCGTCAAAGACCGCACTTCATTTATCATCTCCGGAAGAAGGACTTACCTTGATCTCTTTCTTCCCTTGTCCAATGACGAGAAGGTCAAAGACAATACACTCTATTTTTATGATTTAAATCTAAAAATCAATCATCAACTCAACAATAACAACCGCTTATTCATTAGCGGATACCTTGGAAAAGATCAGTTTAAAAATGATCTTTCGAAATTGGGATTTGGGAATAAGACATTCACGCTAAGATGGAATCATCTTTTCAGCAACAAGCTCTTTGCCAACTTCTCGATCGTAAAAAGCAATTACAATTATGAATTGGGGACTTCCGAAAAAGAAGCAAATGGTTTTGAATGGACTTCGAACATGGATGATCTGAGCTTTAAAACCGATTTCAGCCATTTTATCACTCCGAAAATTACTTTAAAATACGGAATTCAAAGCATCTATCACCAATTTGCTCCGGGAGATGCGGTTGGCACCGGAAAGTCAAGTTCATTTAATCAGTTCAGGCAAAATAAACAATACACATTCGAGCATGCGGCCTACACGTCTGCAGAACAACAAATAAGCTCGAATATAACTCTCAAATACGGACTTCGATTTTCGTTATTTCAAAACATGGGAAAGTCTACTCGTTATATTTATGACCAAAATCACGAAGTTACCGACTCTATTCATTATGCATCCGGGAAGATTTATCACACAGCTTCGGGACTTGAACCGCGTCTGGGGCTTACCTGGTTGATTAATCCGCTTACTTCGATTAAAAGCAGTTATTCAAGAACGATGCAATATGTACATCTGGCACAGAACTCAACATCCGGCACTCCGTTAGATGTATGGTTCCCGACCAGTCCCAACGTAAAACCGCAGATCGCCGATCAATATGCAGTCGGTATCGTTAGAGAATATCCCAAACAAAAGCTCGAAGCTTCAGTCGAGGTTTATTATAAAAACATGGAAAATGCGATTGACTTTAAAGATCATGCGCAACTTCTCCTCAACAAGCACATGGAAGGGGAACTCCGGTTCGGAAAGGCTTATTCATACGGCACCGAATTTCTGCTCCGCTTCAACGAGAAGAAACTGAACGGATGGATCTCTTATACATGGTCGCGCACCTGGAGAAAGATAGACGAGATCAATGACGGAAGAAGATACAGGGCCCCTTACGATAAGCCCAATAATATTTCAGTCGTAATGAGCTATAATATCTCAAAACGCGTTGATTTCTCTTACAACTGGGTGTATGCTACCGGAGCTCCGGTAACTTTTCCCACCGGCAGATATGAGTACGGAGGTAAAATCATTCCGGAATATTCAGACCGAAACTCTTACCGTATGCCTGACTACCATCGACTGGACCTCTCGTTAAATGTTAAATCGAAAGAGAATCCCAAACACAAATGGAGAGGTGAATGGAACTTCTCGGTCTACAATGCTTACGGACGCAAGAATGCATGGGCGATAAACTTTGTTCAAGACAAAGATGATCCGACTCAGACGTATGCTGAAAAAACCTATCTGTTCTCCTTCATCCCTTCGGTTACTTATAATTTTAAATTCTAATCGGCAAGAACCATGGATTCATATAAGTCGCTTTTTATCATTCTGCTTCTTGGCATAACATTTACCGCTTGTACCGAGCGTATCGACGTACAACTTGGAAGCAGCTATACGAAACTTGTCGTTGAAGGAGAGTTATCGACCCTACCCAAAGCATATCGGATCAAACTGAGCAAGTCATCCGACTATTTCAGCAATAAAGCAGCCGACCCCGTATCTGATGCAACGGTTACGATCTCAGATGGCTCTAACACGATTCAGTTGAAAGAATCGGCCGATGAAAAAGGAAGTTATTTTACTCCGAATGATTATGCAGGCAAGGTAGGAAATACTTATCATCTGGTCATTTCGAATGTCGATATTAACAATGACGGCAAGGCCGAATCGTATGAAGCGACATCTAAAATTCCCCCGGTTAGTCTGTTAACCGGAGTTGCCATCAACTACAATCAGACTTATGATTTCTATAAAATTTTCATGTTCGGTTATGATCCGGGCAATACGGAAGATTACTACGGATTCAGGGTTTGGGTAAACAATAAACTGGTGAGCGATACGATTACTGAAATTACAACAACAGACGACCGTTTCTTTAATGGGAATAAAATTGAAGGCCTATGGGTGCAGAATCTTTATCCCGGGAAAAAAGACGAGGCTATTCAATCCGGGTCTATTGTTACACTCGAGGTGATGGGGATTACTAAGGAATGTTACAATTTTATCAGGGATGTAAGTCACGTTACCAATGGCAGCAACCCGTTGTTCGGTTCAACTCCT
>JAUZOB010000267.1 GCA_030706665.1 Bacteroidota bacterium | reverse complement strand
ATTGATTTCAATTAAAATTATAAACCCATGGAAGAAAGATTTGATTTAATCGCTGATTTCGATCTAAATATGATATGTAATTTTTTCAGACAATTAGATCGTCAAGGGCCCGGGAGTGAAGATGAAACGATAAAAGCCTTAAGTTTTATCAAAGAATTACCCATAAATGCAAAGATCGCAGATCTCGGTTGCGGAACAGGAGGTCAGACAATTACTCTTGCCAATAACATATCCGGTGATATTATTGCAGTCGATCTTTTCCCCGGTATGATCGAATATCTTGATAAGAGAGTAAAACAGCAGGGATTAGAAGATCGGATAACTGGTCTTATCGCGTCAATGGGAGATCTTCCCTTTTCAGATAATGAGTTCGATCTGATATGGGCCGAAGGCTCTATTTATCATATCGGCTTTGAAAAAGGACTGAATGAGTGGATGAAATATTTGAAACCGGGAGGATTTATCGCAGTGACTGAAGCTACCTGGCTTACAAGTAATCGCCCAATTGAAATAGAAAGATATTGGAACGAGAATTATCCTGAAATAAATACTGCATCATTTAAACTTAAGCAGTTGGAGCAAGCAGGTTATAATCCCATTGCAACTTTTGTTTTACCGGAATCTTGTTGGAGCGATATTTTTTATAAACCAATGGCCGATCACTTCGACTCTTTCTTAAAAGAGTACAATTACAGTGAGTCAGCCCGACAGTTTGTAAAACGCCAAAAAGAAGAGATCGCTTACTATGAACTATACAAGAAGTACTATGGATATGTTTTCTATATAGGACAAAAGCCAGAATAATTTGAACCAGCTAAGTACATGATAAAAAGAGTTATCCTGAAATTGGCTTAGATTGGAAAGAACCTGGAATTGCATTTTGTGTAACATTTTTCAAGAAAAACATTTCACCAGATATAATATTTTCATTTACGCTAAATAAAAATCAAAGTAAACTTTAGGTTTTATGCCCGGTTTTCACTAAATTCATAGGAGTGAAATGAATAATGCACGAACGATTTAATAAACTAAGTGATAACGATATGATTCCAGAATTTCTGTAATTTGATTCATGAACTGTCAAAGTTTAGAGTGGAGATAGATCTTTCATTTCACTTTTGTTCTTTGACGTATTGAAATGAAATTACAGAAAGTGAGTATGAGGTGGTTGGATATCTCTGGTGATGACAAATATTGCTTCGTTGAAAAGAAGTATCCAGATATAACAGACGGGAATTCCTCATCCCGTTTGTGTCACGATAATTCGTTCATAAATACCTTCCTATATTTTCTGAGTTTTCAATGTTGTTAACCTTCCCTTTATCGGAAGTGGGACCCATGTTGGTTCTATACTCCGGTAAATGAGTATTCAACCCGATAATTCGGACTGAATGAAGTGTTGATTGAAAATGTTTCCGCAGTCTTTTATGGAAGTGATCCGGACACTCCATGAAGGATGCAGACATTTTGGGATAGAAATATGTTTGATTCTACCCTGATCTTCAGTTTTTCCTAAAATAAAAGGCCGGATAGTACATCCGACCCTTACTCCTAATTTTAAAATCCAATCAATATACCACAACTTTATAGCCCCAGGCAGGCAATACGAGTTTTGTGGCTGTATTCAACACAAAAGGTTTATGAGCAAAATAATCTTTCCCGTTCAACGGTCTGAGATTCGTTATCTGAACGTTTACAGGACTTTTTGAAAGATTGAGGACGACCACTACCTTATTCCCCTTTTTCTCGCGGCTAAAAGCAAAAACTTTATCCGGTTGAGTAGTGGTAAGTATTTTAACCATTCCTCCATCAGTGCCGCTAAAAAGGGCCGGATTAGACTTTCTCAGTGTGGTGAGTTGCTTATAGAATTTCTGCATGGAGAGATCCTTCCAGCTAATCGTATCTTTCTCGAAGAATTTAAGCCGATGCTTCAGGGATGCTTCCTGACCGCTATAGATTAAAGGCATTCCGGGAGCTGTAAATGTTAGTACCGAAAATGCTTTGACTGCACTGCCCATCCGTTCGTATTCGGTACCATTCCAACTGTTTTCATCGTGATTGGAAATGAAATTCATGATATAGGCATCCGGATTGTAGATAGAATCGACATGTGCAAAATATTTATCCAAATCCGCTGGTTTCTTTTTCCCTGCGTACATGTCGTTCATCAGATGCAGTAAATCCCATCCGTAAACCATATCGAACGCTTTTTCAGAAAGCTGTGGTTCCCATGCTTCCGCTAACATGAAGACAGGTTTTACAGTATCCAGTTGTTTACGTGCTTCATTCCAGAAGTCAACCGGTACCATCCCGGCCACATCACATCGGAATCCGTCAATATCAGCTTCCTGAATCCAGTATTTCATAGCATTGATCATTGCCCTCCGCATTTCCTGATTGTCATAATTCAGATCGGCCGTATCCAGCCAATCCGGAACGGGAGGAACGATTTCACCTTTTTCATTGTGAGTATACCATTCGGGATGAGCAGTAATCCATGGATTATCCCATCCGGTATGATTGGCGACCCAATCAACAATAACTTTCATTCCAAGCTGATGGGCTTTCTTTACAACTGCTTTAAAATCATCCAACGTGCCGTATTCCGGATTTACTTTCAGATAATCGGCAACGGAATAATAACTGCCAAGCGGTCCCTTTCTGTTTTTGACACTGATGGGATTGATGGGCATAAACCAGAGAATATCGACTCCCATGTCATGTAACCGTTGCAGATTCGGAGCAAATGCCTTAAAGGTGCCTTCAGGGGTATATTGACGTATATTCACTTCGTAAATAACAGCTTTGCGGCTCCAGGGAAGGTGTTTGACTCCATCCGTTAATTGCACCGCTTCCGTTGGATTCTTTTCGATCCGGCATTTTTCAGCGCTTGTAGAGACCGATACAAAGCCGGTTATAAATAGTACTAAGAAGAATAGTTTTAGAATTTTCATAGAGGTTCTGCGTTTATGATTCAAGTTTCTCTAAAAGAAAAAGCTGGTAGGATCAAATGATCCTACCAGCTGGTTTTTAACCGGAAGTAGGATAAATCAAATTACAGTTAAATTCAGCGAATGCTGAAGTACTTACTCTAATTCAAGTATCAATCCGGTTTTCCCCGGAACAGTGACCTGTTCATTAAGCTTGATTACATTTCCTGTGAGAATGTCGCGCCCGGAGGAGTACCCATTCAGCATCTCGCTGAAACGTGCAGTTGAAATGGTTTTGCTTTCATTTTTGTCATTGAGAACAACCATTACACGTTTATGGTCGTCATATCGAAAATAAACGTATACGTTGTCTTCCGGAACATAGTGCTTTAGTTTTCCGAACTGGACTACCGGATTGTTCTTTCTCCAGTTGAGCAAGGTCCGGATATAATTAAAGACTTCATTTTCGACGGATGTACGCCCTGCTTCTATGAATGCGTTTCTTGTGTCGCCAATCCATCCTCCCGGGAAGTCCCGGCGTATATCTCCGTCTCCTTTGCCTTTATCGCCCCCCATCATAATCTCGAAGCCATAATAGACCTGAGGAATGCCTCTGGTAGTAAATAAAAGCGTATAGGCCAGTTTGTATTTCTTAACATCGCTATTGATGGACGTAGTGAATCGCTGAGTATCATGATTCTCCGTAAAAACAAACATATTGAGTGGGTTTGCATAGAGATAATCGCTTGTCAGATTTGAATAGAATCTGACCATTCCCTGATCCCATCCCTGATTGTCTTCATTGAATGCATTCGCAACCTGATCATGGAAGCAGAAGTCCATGACGGATTTCAATCCTGACTCATAGCCGTCATAGTTCTTAGTGCCGGCCTGCCAATAGGCAATCTCTGACTGACGATGCTGCCAGCATTCTCCGACCATATTCAGATTCGGATATTCATTGATGATGCCTTTGGTCCATTCGGCAATCTTCAATTTGTCGTTATACGGATAAGTATCAACTCTTAATCCATCAAGTCCGGCATATTCGGTCCACCAGATTGCATATTGCCGAAGGTAGTTCAGCATTTGCGGATTACGTTGATTCAGGTCAGGCATAGACCTGTCAAACCATCCGTCAGAATTAAGCATTCGGTCATTCTCTGAAGCATAAGGGTCATTAATTGATGATGCCCGAAAGTTTGATTGGGTATAGGTCGGAAATTGATGAATCCAATCTTGTGCAGGAAGGTCTTTCATCCACCAGTGGGCCATACCGCAATGATTCGGCACCATGTCCATGATGAGTTTCAGCCCGCGCTTATGGCATTCATCGGCAAGTCTGCGATAATCTTCATTCGTTCCGTAACGTCCGTCTATTTTGTAATAATCACTGGTTGCATAACCATGATAAGAGAAAGTCGGTTCGTTGTCTTCAAGCAGGGGAGTTGACCAGATTGCAGTGATCCCCAGATCTTTGAGATAATCAAGATGATCGATGATACCCTGAATGTCACCTCCATGACGTCCGCCGTCAATTTTCCTGTTAGCTTTCTCTGCCAATCCTTCGATATTGTCATTTTTAGGATTGCCATTGGCAAAACGGTCGGGCATTAGCAAATAGACTACATCAGAAGCATTAAAACTATTCCGTTCGGCTGATCCTTGCTTCCTTGCAAATAGCTCATAGGTCCTGACCATTTTTTGTTTCCCCTTTTTGAAGGTAAGAATATACT
>JAUZOB010000266.1 GCA_030706665.1 Bacteroidota bacterium | reverse complement strand
AATTGAATCGATAATCACCAGTCCGGGATTCATATGCTCAATCTGAGCCACGATTTGTTCCAGTTGCGTTTCGCTTAAAAAGAAACACTCTCCTCCCTGTCTTTGCAATCGTTGTGCCCTAAGTTTCAACTGATGAAGACTTTCCTCGCCTGAAACATACAGCACTTTAGTATTCTTCATATCCAAAGCAACCTGTAACACAAGCGTTGATTTACCAATTCCCGGCTCTCCTCCAATCAGCACAATAGAACCTGGAACCAATCCGCCTCCCAATACCCGGTTCAATTCGGCATTGCAGGTATCCATCCTTTTACTCTCTTCAGCACTGATTTCAGTAAGAAGTACAGGCTTCGAATTCGGACTGATCATTCCGGAAGAGCTTTTAGTTGCCGATTTTGTTACAATCTCTTCGACATATGTATTCCATTCCCCACAGGAAGGGCAACGTCCAATCCATTTAGGAGAAGACACGCCACAATTCTGACATACATACTGTGTCTTTATTTTTGTATTCATTTCAGTTTACAGATTTTATCAATAATCAGAACAGAAGAACAATCGTTGTCCAATGGGCTTGTAAATAACCACCCGATCGGCTAAAAATGCTGCCTATGCCAGATATTCGATGTGTCCCCGAGGTACAATATCGAAGCAACCATTCGTAAAAGTCAGAGAAAAGTTCTGTCTCCCCTCCTACTTATATTCTCTATGACTGATTCAGTATCAGATGTGATTCGGTTTTCAATTAGGTGCATCTAATTCATTATCACCAAAATATTAAGCACACATAATTGACATCGGTTTCGGATACCAGGTATTAAAAATAAGAAAACCTCCCGGCATTCAAAAGGCCGGGAGGTTTTCATCTCTTCATTTTTAATAGATCACACCAATAAATTAGTCTCAGGATCAGGAAATACAAAGGTGGGCTTAAAAGATTTTGCTTCTTCAAAGTCCATCATTCCATAAGAAATTAAGATTACCACATCACCTACAGCTACTTTTCTGGCAGCAGGCCCGTTAAGGCAAATAACCCCTGAACCCCTTTTCCCTTTTATTACATACGTCTCGATCCGTTCCCCATTGTTAATATTAACAACCTGGACTTTCTCGTTTTCAATAATATTAGCTGCATCCATCAAATCCTCGTCTACCGTAATGCTCCCTACATATTGCAGGTTTGCTTCTGTAACCTTTACACGGTGGATCTTTGACTTACATACTTCAACAAACATAACCTCCAATTAATATTTCAAATCAAAAGGAGATATTGTCGATCAACCGGATCTTTCCGGCATAAACGGCAATACAACCTACTTTACTCACATTTTCACTCCATGACAGAACAGGCATGAGATTGACATCATCTACGATCTCAAAATATTCAACCTCCAGCAATGGATCCGCATTTATTGTTTCAACAACCCAGGCTTTCAATTGTTCTACGCTCATCGTAGTAATTCGTTTTTGGGCCTCAAAAAGGGTCTTGGAAATCAATACTGCACTTTTCCGATACTCAGGAGAAAGCAATGAATTACGCGAACTCAACGCTAACCCATCAGATTGGCGAACGATCGGACAGGGGACAATCTCGATCTTCAATCCGAGTTGACGCACCATTTGCTTCAAGATAACCATCTGTTGGAAATCTTTCTGCCCGAAGAAAGCTTTATCAGGTTCTACAATTGAGAAAAGACGACTCACAACCTGTGCAACACCATTAAAATGGCCTGGTCGGAATTTCCCTTCCAATACCTTGTCTAGTTGTCCGAAATCAAATACCCGTTTGTCTTCTTCCGGATAGACTTCTTTTACAGAAGGGGCAAATAGGTATGAACAAGCAGTAGTCTCCAACAGAGCCTGATCTTTATCAAGAACCCGAGGGTAACGTTCCAGATCTTGTAGGTCATTGAACTGCGTAGGATTTACGAAGATACTTACGACCACCACATCACATTGGCTAGTTGCTTTGTTGACAAGGGAAAGATGTCCTTCGTGAAGTGCCCCCATCGTAGGTACAAAGCCAATTCGTTTCCCTGTTCCTCTCTCCTGCTTTAGTTGCTGTTGTAGTTCAGCAACAGTTGTAAACAGTTTCATGTCAAAAAAATTTGCAGCAAAGTAAATAAATAATTCAACCAAAAAAAAGTTAATGCATTTTGAATCAACTTAGAAGTTAAAAACATTTATACTTTCTTAATATGGTTTAAATGAATCTTAAGCTAAGTCGCTATAATTGAATAATCACGATATTTTCTTATCTTTGCATAGATATTCTATACTTATCTGTACGATAAAATGGAAAAAAAGAAGATATTATTTATCTCACAGGAGATTACACCTTATCTTCCTGAATCGGAAATGTCAACAATTAGTCGATACCTACCTCAGGGGATTCAGGATAAAGGAAAAGAAATCAGAACATTCATGCCACGTTATGGTTGCGTAAACGAACGCAGAAACCAATTGCATGAGGTAATTCGCCTTTCAGGAATGAACTTGGTTATCAACGATACTGATCACCCTCTGATCATCAAGGTAGCGTCGATACAATCTGCAAGGATGCAAGTTTATTTCATTGATAATGAAGATTACTTCCAGCGAAAATTCACGCTTCAGGAAGAAGACGGCCGATATTTCGACGACAATGATGAACGCGCCATCTTTTTTGCCCGTGGCGTAATCGAGACAGTCATTAAGCTTCGCTGGGCTCCCGATCTAATCCATTGCCACGGATGGCTAACCGGTTTAGTCCCTCTTTTTATTAAGAAAATCTACAATGACAACCCGCTCTTCAGAGAAACCAATGTTGTTTACTCCGTTTACAACGATGATTTCTCTCCATCTTTAGATCCTGATTTCAAGAATAAAATCATAGGGGAGACTATAGCGGAAAACGATGTCAGTCTTCTTCAAGATCCGAGTTTTGCTAATTTAAGCAAACTGGCAATCGATTATTCCGACGGAGTCATCAAGGCCAGTGAAACAATTAATGCTGAAGTTGAACAGTATTCCAAGTCATCCGGAAAACCATTCCTCGATTTTCAGAGTCAAGATACATATATTGATGCATACAATGATTTTTACGACAATATTTTGTAGCTTACCACCGTTTTTATTTGAAAATACTGATAAAATTGACAAAGTATAAACTCTCAAGAAAAGCTTGGGCAATAGTTGCTTGCATGCTTTTAGCCAGTTTTTGGGTTAGTTGTAAAGATGATCTGGGTGCAGTGGGGCTTGGTGTTCTTCCGAAGGGAGACATCATTTACTCAAGTGAAAAAACAGACAAAAACATACAGGCCTATACCCAAACGGTAAATTCAGTTGAAACTGAAAGGGCAGGATCATACCTTCTGGGGTGTCTTAACGATCCACATGTGGGTAAAACAACTGCAGACTTTGCAATTCAGATGCGGATTCCTGGTCACCCCAATTTCGAAAAGGATGCAGTGCTAGATTCTGTTACCCTCACACTTCCTTATCATGAAGTATATGGTGATACCTCTGTTCTCGTCCCACCTCTTAGCCAACCAATGAGAATTCGGGTGCACGAGCTCAGTCAGGATCTTGATTATGATCATAAATATCCTTCGAATACCGATCTGAATAGTATGTCCAAATCTGAGAGCCTCATTTATGGAGCAAGCTACTTTGAATACAGACCTTTTATGCGCTGGGATGATCGTACAACCAAGTATTACAAGCAGATTCAGACTATTCACATCAGATTGAGCGACGAATTCGGTAAAAGGCTGATGGCCATCGACTCGACACAGATGCTTAGCAATGACCGTTTTGTCAAGGTATTTAAAGGACTCCATATTTCTGTCGATGATCAGAACAGTGGTAAGTCCAGCTTAGTCAGAATAAATCCATCGCTTTCGACCACGAACTCGTCAAGTGTAACAACAACAGAGTCTTTTGAGATTAGACTCTATAAGAAAAGTCCGACTTCTGGCAGAACAGACACTATAGTTTACTACACCGTAGGACAGTTGTCAGCGTCTGTGAATCATTTTGCACATGATTATTCCAAAACACGGTTTGCAAATAAATTAAACAATGAAGCTGAAGTCGATAGCTTTATCTATGTACAACCGATGGCCGGATTAAGGTCAAAAATCAATATCCCTAACTTAAAAAACTGGAAAGATTCTTCCAACATCATTATTAACAAAGCAAAGGTTACTTTTTTTGTTGATACAACTAAAAATAGTATCCCCGACCTTATTAATAGTGTAAATGGAAACAAGTTTAATGGTATTGCGAATTTTAATATCCCGGACTCTTTACAGTTACTCCCGCTTGATAAAAATGGTGACCCTTACTATCCGCGCGATTATATCCCGAGTTCTTCTTATTATAGCACTAATTTATTAGTATATGGCGGGCATTACAATAATACGGCAGGAGTAAGAAGTTATTCTTTCGGGATTACCAAACATCTTCAAGATATTATAGACAACAAAGTTCAGGATTATGGATTTGTGCTCGTAGTTCCCTATGCTGCAGTTGAAGATAAAAGAGTTGTGTTAGAAGGTCCAAAAAACAACAGGGGAATCCGATTGGATGTTGTATACACGAAATACAAAACTAAGCCGACACTCTCGTCCCAGTGATAAGATGAGTTTTCAAAAAAGCGATTCCAAAAGACAGAGTCTCTTTTAGAGAATTGATTATTT
>JAUZOB010000265.1 GCA_030706665.1 Bacteroidota bacterium | reverse complement strand
ATCGGATTATTTCGCTTTAGGTCGATATTTACAGCATCCGGGCAAAGCATTGTATGTCTTGTCATCGGCTTTGAATTTTTCAGTATCGTGACCTACTTTCGCAATTGCTTTTTGAATCTGATCTGAATTAGTCTTAGCTTCATTGTAAGAAACTGCCAATACTTTTGTGCTTTGATTCCAATCAGCTGTAGTTACTCCTGTAACAGATTTTGCTGCTTTTTCAATGCGAGTTTTACACATTCCACAGTTCCCATTCACTTTGAATGATGCTTTTTTTACAGTTCCGGCCGACAGGTTTAATCCTGCTGCCAGAAGAATGACGGTCATGATTAACATTAATCTTTTCATTGTTTTTTCCGAATTAGAATTTATAATTTGATCTTTATTTTTCAATGTTTGATTGTTTCCTTAGTCTCTCCGCAATTCAACATTTTTTCTCCCATATAAGGATTTCGGATAGGTTTCTTATTACTGATCCAATAACCACCTTTATTACTGTCTGCCATCGGACAATATTGGCGATAAAGCGTGGTGTGTTTAAGTCCGACACTTTTTACCATTTTAAAGTAATCCTCGTTGAAAGAAACAAAGATTGTTCGTTGTTGTTCTATCTTTTTCGTTTTAGTGATTTTAGTCAGATGCTTTTTCATCATTTTGATATCACTGATCCAATCTGCGTCCGTATTTTTATCAAGTAAAGCAGTATTGACCTGATTTAATGAATGTAAAAGAATTTCAGCCTGCTTGCTTACTTTGGCGGGATCTGAGAGAATAAAATCCTCCACCAGGATGAGATATGCAGGTAATGTGTTTCCCAGTTGGGCCCGAAATTTTTCATTTACCAATTTATTCTTTGACGAAACATTATTTTCGGAACCGGCAGATGCATTCATCTTCATCTTTTGGGGCAAGACCGGATTCATCATACTTGGTTTCCCTGCAAGTTGTGCTGCTGCGTCGACCGCAAACGCTCCGTTTGTAACGATTTCTTCACCTGACTGAAGCCCGCTTTGGATGATGTACCATTCTCCGGAGAGAGGGCCGAGTTTGACTTGCCTGCAAACAAAAGCCGGGAACTGGCTGTTTTTATCTTTCACATAAACATATGAAGCTCTGCCTGTCCATAATACAGAAGTGCGAGGCACAATCAGCATGTTCTTTCTCTCGGGTAAAGCCTGAAGCTGAGCAGTGACAAACATGCCGGGTTTTAGCTTCCCGGAGCTGTTCGGCATCTCAATTCGGATTCGGGCTGTTCGCTTTTGCGGATCGACCAAAGGGTCGATAAAACTTACCTTTCCTTCGAATTCATGATCCGGAATGGATTGAACGGTAAAACGGACTGACTGTCCTCGTTTGATCCATGGAAGGTCGGTTTCGTAAGCATTCAGCATAACCCATACACTGGAAAAGTCCGCAACTTCATATAGAGCCTGACCACGTGTTACATAGTCTCCCAAATTGACAAGTTTCCGAATCACTGTTCCGGAAGAGGTTGCCTTTATGGTGAACAGTTCTTTAACTACATTACTTTTTTCAATGCCTCTGATTTGGGCATTGGTAATTTTCCATGATCTGAGCTTATCCTCGGCAGCTTCAATTAATTCGGGATTGGTGCTTTTATACTTCATGGCTTCGAGAAGCTCCTGTTGAGCATTAATCAGATCCGGAGCATATACCTGGGCAATGACTTGTCCGCGACGAATGGGTTCACCTGTAAAGCTAACCAGTAATTTTTCGATTCTTCCCGGGATATGGGCCGGTTGTGTCTGAATCCTTCTCTCGTCAGCTTCGATTTCGCCCTGAAGCCTTACTTCTTTTGAAGGATTCCCAATTCCGACGACTGACGTCTGAATGTTTGCCAGCTGCATGGCTGATTGGTCAATAACAACGGCGTTCGAATCGACAGGCTGCGTATGTTCTTCAAAAGGAATCAGATCCATTCCACAAATTGGACATTTTCCCGGATGATCGAGTTTAATTTGTGGGTGCATCGAACAGGTCCAGATTTGTTTCTTCGTCGATGTTACGGTGGTTTTCTTCTCTGTCCCGGTTTCCCCGGGATGATGGAAGAAGAGCCAACCCAAGGCTAATCCGACGAATATGAGCAGTGATCCGGTTAGATATTTATTTTGTGAGAATTGTGTTTTCATGATAAATCAGATAAATCTATTTTACTCAATTATTCTGCCGATTTTGCCATAAGCAGTTCTATTCCGGCTTGTGCAAGGTGATAATCAACGATTGCTTCGGTTATTTGAAATCTATAATCTAATAACTGACGCATCATTCGAAGAACTTCTTCCAGATCTTTCCCGGATGTCTGATAACTGCCCCTCAAAATCTGTACCGATTGCAGGGCATATTGTTCCTGAACTTTGTTCAGTTTAACTCTCCGTAGCGCGTCGTTTTTGCTTGTCCGGTTCTGTTGATAATTGACCAGAAGCTGATTCTCAGTGTCCAGACGTTGCAGCTTTGAGGCTTCTACTTTCAGCTCTGCTTCCTTTTTCATTGCCTTATATTTTTTACGGTAAATAGGAAGAGTGACTGTCATCATGGGCATTACCATGTCTTTGCCGTTATTCATAATTTCACTTCCCATTCTTTTTTGCAGTAGCATGTAATCAAATCCCAGTCCGATCATCGGGTAACCCATTTTCTGTGCTTTCACAACAGCCGCCTGGTTTGATGCCGTTTCTGCCTCGTACATTTTTAGCATCGGATTGTTCGCTCTGATGCTGTCTGCTGCAATATTGTCATTTATATCCGATTCTGAAATGCTTAGAGAGTCGGTGGTGTAGACTTCCCTGACAGGATTGCGGTTCAGATAACTGTTGAATTCAGCAAGCAAAGGGCGTTTCTGATCGTTTAGCAGAGAAAGCTTATTTTCCAGCTCTCCGCGTTCCATCTTAATCCTTAGAATATCAACCATTCCGCTTCCGGTACCCATCGATGGTCCTGGCATAACTTTCATCGGAGAGGATACGCTTGGAGTCGGCTGGTTATTCCCCATTTGTCCTCCTTTCATGGCATTATTACTCGTGCTCTGTGTTTTTTCAGCCAGAGCGCTTTCATTATTTAATGAAGTGCCGCTAGCGGTTCCTGAAGATCGGTATCGTACCAGGGTCAGACGTTCGATTGATTGTAAGATACGCAAATTATCCTCTGTTAATTTAATCTCTTTTTGAAGTTTATAGATCGCATACCAAGTGTTTTTTAATCTGTAAAACAATTGATTTCTTTCTTCTACAAAAGAATGATATTGGGCTTTTGCCATCAAGGCTGCTTCACTTTTTGAGGCTTTCAGGCTACCGGCCCAGGGGAACATTTGCATAATCCGTATGTCTGCTACCTGATTTCCCATGTTCAATTCATTGGGCTTTAGAAAAATACCTAATGATACTTCGGGATCGGGGAGTGCTCCAACCTGCGGTATCATCTCGAGAGCGGACAGATATTGTTTGTATTTTGCTTTTATTCCCGGATTGTTTGTTGCCGCTTCTTTCAGATATACCGAAAGGCTGTCTTGTGCATTTCCTTTTTCTGAGATTCCCAGAATAATAAAAAGAAGAACAAGCAATTGCAACATTCGAATAGCAGAGACGATCGATATAGGGTGGTTCTTCATCTTATGCATTATTTAATTCTGGTTTTCTGGCATTTTTACGAATCTCTCCTTCTCTCCAGATACATTGGAAAACAGGAACAACAAACATGGTCATGATCTGAATTAACATTCCACCGAAAGTAGGAATAGCCATCGGGACCATGATGTCGGCACCTTTACCGGTTGAGGTAAGCACCGGTAGCAGGGCTATAATGGCAACTGCTGCTGTCATCATGGCAGGTCTCACTCTTTTCTTTCCGGCCGAGATAACCGCTTCGCGAACACCTTCGACTGTGTCGGGTTTTCTTTCTTCGAAAACCTGATGGATGTAACTACCCATGATAACCCCGTCATCGGTGGCAATGCCAAAGAGGGCGATGAATCCGACCCATACTGCAACACTCAGGTTGATGGGGTGCATCTGAAACAGATCGCGCATATTGATGCCTGAAACCGTAAAATTCATAAACCAGTCCTGACCATATAGCCATAAGAATATGAATCCGCCAGCAAAGGCAACAAAGACTCCTGAAAAATGGATCAAGGATGCCGTAACTGTTTTAAATTGGAAATAGAGAAGCATGAAGATCAGTAGAAGGCTTATCGGAACAACGATTGCCAATCTTTGGGATGCCCTGATCTGCTGTTCGTAATTTCCGGTGAACTCATAGGTCACTCCCGGAGGCAATTTGAATTCCCCTTTTGCGATTTTAGCCCGGATCTCTTTCTGTGCCTGTTCTACGACATTGACTTCTGCCGCTTCCGGCTTTTTGTCGAATATGACATAGTTGGTCAGAAATGTATCTTCGCTCCGGATCATTTGGGGACCGCGTTTGTAGACGACTTCCGCTATTTCGGAGAAAGGGACCTGATACCCGGATTGAGTAGGGACCAGAATCTTTGCGATATCTTCGGGGGTACTTCTTAAATCACGGGCGTAACGAATCCGGACAGGGAATCGTTCACGTCCCTCAACCGTTGAGGTGAGAGGCATTCCACCGATGGCAGTTTGCAGAACATCCTGTACATCCTTTACCGTGAGCCCATATCGTGCAATGGCTTCCCGTTTGATTTCTATCTCGATATAGGGAGAGCCGACACTTCTTTCTGCAAATACAGAGGACGCTTCAATCAGT
>JAUZOB010000264.1 GCA_030706665.1 Bacteroidota bacterium | reverse complement strand
GGGGTCGCAGGGTTCCCCAACGGAGAGGTTTATCGGATTAGCGATGCAAATCCGCATGTATATATCGGAAGAGCCTATTTAAAACAGATTATTCCGCTCTCGAAAGAATATGAAAAAGCAGAGGACAAGGCAAATCAACTCTCGGGACCCACCCCAACCTCTTACATTTCGATAGCCGCAGGGAAGTATAGTATCATGGATTTTTTCGACAACAATACATATAGCCATGATCCAAGGACCCAGTTCTACAATTGGGCCTTGATGGGAAACGGTGCATGGGATTACCCGGCAAATACTAGGGGATATACTTACGGACTTACATTTGAACTGGTAAAACCGGAATGGGCTGTTCGTTTCGCAACTGTCATGGTCCCCAAAACGGCAAATGGATACATAATGGACTCTAAGATATCCCGATCTCATTCAGAAACTTTAGAGTTTGAAAAGAGGTATAACCTTAACGGTCAAAAGGGAACTTTGAGAATGATTTCCTTCCTCAACAATGCCAGAATGGGTTCTTACAAAGAAGCCTTGCAATGGGGTATATCTCATAATCAAGCTCCTCAGGTTGACAGTACCCATGTATTAGGAAATACAAAATTCGGATTGGGATTAAACATCGAACAACAGATCAATAAATACACAGGAATATTCTTCCGTGCCGGATGGAATGATGGAAAGAACCAAACATGGGCTTTTACTGAAATCGACAGGACAATAAGCGCAGGAATTGCTTTAAATGGTGGATTGTGGAAGAGAAATGATGACACTTTCGGATTTGCATTAATCGCGAACGGATTATCTAAAGACCATAAGAACTATTTGAAGGCAGGAGGTTATGGATTCATTATCGGAGACGGGACTCTCAATTACCGTCCCGAGATGATTTCCGAAATTTATTACTCGTTCAGATTAAGCAACTATCCAATGTGGCTAAGTCCCGATTATCAACTCATCCTTAATCCGGCCTACAATAATGACAGAGGTCCGGTGCATGCGTTGGGAATCAGAATGCATATTGAATTGTAAAAAAGATTTCTATAATGTTTTTAAAGGTAGATGTCAGGAAATAATAAATATCTCTTGACCTGGATTATAATGGATATCAGCATAATTCGTTTCAATCACAACGTCAATTTATTGGCTAAAAAACCTTTTATTAGGTATTTTTTGAAAGGGACCGTTATGCTTTGTTTATGAATTGAATGATTTTCAAAATGACGTTTATCTTTTTGGACAGACTTTGTTTAAACAGAATTGAAGAAGAACTGTCATAATTTAAACATCCCGATCCAATATGAGGCCAAATTAGGTTGATTCACTTTTTTATTTTACTTGATCCAATGGAAAATGAACATTCACTCTTGTCCCTTTCCCCGGAATAGAATAAAATTCTATAGTCCCATTATGAAGTTTAACAATTTTATCGGCAAGCGATAGTCCGATCCCTGATCCTTTAAAAGCCACTGTATTACTGGCGCGGAAGAATGGTTGGAATAAATTATTGATCTCCTGATCTGGAATTCCTATTCCTTTATCTGTTATCTCGATATTAACACTGTCCTTCCCCGGAATCAATTTTATATTGACCAACTGTTTCCCGGAGAACTTGCAAGCGTTATCAACCAGATTCATCAACGCAATCTTTAAAAGATTATGAACTCCGCAAATTACAAGAGGTTTATAATTTTCATCGATTTCAGGCAAGACCAGCTGTATCCTGTCACTATAACTTGTGTTGTCAAAATACTCATCAATCTCCCACAGTAACTCAACGAATTGAATCTTTTCTCTTTTCATGCCGGTTAGATCTGAATTAGCCTGTGCCAGTCCGAGCAGATTCTTTGTAAGCAGATCAAGGCGTTCCGCTTCAATAACAATTCTATTCAGTGTAGAGATATATTCTTCAGGATTTCTTTTCTTACCTAATACAATCTCTGCCTCTCCCAAAATAGCAGTCAATGGGTTTTTAAGCTCATGAGAAGCATTGCTAATAAAATTTTTCTGCATGGTAAAAGCCTCTTCAAGTCTTTCCAGCATCTGATTAAACATTCGGGTAAGCTCTGCAAGTTCATCAGTTCCTTCCATCTCAACCAATCTGAGACTCAAATTGGTTGCTCTTATATTCCGAACATTCTTCATAATCTGGGCAACCGGAGACATCACCCTCTT
Organism: Bacteroidota bacterium; assembly: GCA_030706665.1. Lineage (GTDB taxonomy): Bacteria > Bacteroidota > Bacteroidia > Bacteroidales > Prolixibacteraceae > JAUZOB01. The sequence continues at coordinate 2,598 of JAUZOB010000264.1, read as the reverse complement.
CGCATATAATTGTCCCATTAAAAACATAAAGACAATGCTTCCCAGAAAGATGATCAATAGCATTTCGAATAAGAATTTCTGTTTCTGAATTCCATATTTATCTACTGCGGAAACGATTACAATGAAGTTACCTTGATTGTCTGGATAAAAAAATCCAAAACACTGCCGCTCGTGAATTCTGTACTGTATCGCCTCGCCGTTCATCAGTTTATTAATAAGCTTTGCGGGAAATATTTTCTTCAATTCATTCTTTGAATAAAAGCTATCAGCAGTATTGAGAACGATCTCCTGTGCCTCAGGCAGATTTTTATTATTGCGTTCAAGGATATCTTCATAAACGGGTTTACTCATCTCATCCTGCTCAAAATGTTTCCATGCAACGAGATTCGCTTTTTCCTGAAGTCGTTCAAAAAAATCTCTTTCCGTGTATCTTGCTGATAAGAAATAAATAAATGTAAATGAAAAGAGAAGAACGATGGTAGTCAACAAAGTGAACATCAACGTAATTTTGAGTCTTATTTTCATCTTCTGAACCTTCTGATGTTACTTGATTTTTCGTATTCTGAGAGGGAAATTCATGTTCATGAATTAATCCATACTTTCTTTCAGTACATATCCCATTCCTACAACCGTATGGATGAGCTTTCCCTGAAAACCTTTATCAATTTTATCTCTGAGATATTTTATATACACTTCAACGATATTCGTTCCATAATCTGAAGCAGAATCCCACACATTTTCAATGATCGTGGTACGAGACAATACTCTCCGGGGATTCGCCATAAAGAATTCCAGAAGTCTGAATTCTTTAGAGGTAAGTTGAATCTTTCTTCCGGCACGAGTTACAATCTTGGTCTCCGTATCCAGCTCCAAGTCTGAAAAACTGTATATCTTTGAAATATTAGAGGATCCTCTCCGTCTGAGCATCGCATTAATTCTTGCCAGTAATTCTTTAAACCGGAAAGGTTTTGCGATATAGTCATCCGCCCCCATTTCCAATCCTTTAACTATATCTTCTGACGTTCCAAGAGCCGTAAGCATCAGGATTTGTACATTATATCCCAATCGTTCACGGACTCTTTGGCATACCTCCAGCCCATTCATTTGAGGCAGAATAATGTCCAGAATAATCACATCATATTCACGAGTACAAGCAAGACTTAACCCCATAGCACCATCATAGGCATAATCAACAGAGTGTCCTTCCTCTTCAAGCCCTTTTCGGATAAACGAAGATACGTTGACTTCGTCTTCTACAATTAAGATTTTTGCCATAGACTCATTCTTATATAATAATATATTTGCCGGAACAGACTGGCTAAGTTATTACTGCATAAATCTGTACGATTTAACCACTATCAACAAGCTTATTCGATTTCCCCCCCGAAATTAATTTATTTCTACCGAAATAACGGGATGTTCCAATTTTATAACTTAAAAGCCTCACTGAAATAAAGAACGAAGCTAGTATCTGATTGAACATCTAATATTTGAAATCAAAAAGACTTATCCCGGCATGACCATGCAGCCGGGATAAGATCAAAAATAATTAGGGAATCATTTGTCTTCCAGAAGACTGGAAGGGTTAAAAGGAACATGTTTGCGTCTGGTCATTCTATATTTATATACTCCTTTAAACATAATTGGAAAAATAAAAAGGGTAAGCAGAGTAGCCGTCACCAGTCCCCCGATGACCACAATTGCTAAGGGCTTTGAGGTCTCAGATCCAATACCGGTTGAAGTAGCTGCCGGCATCAATCCGATTGCCGCCAGGGTAGCAGTCATGATAACCGGTCGAATTCGGTCTATCACGCCTTCCCGGATTGCATCATCCAGTTTCATCCTATCATGAAGATTCTTTTTAAACTTAGAGAGCAGAATTACATTATTCTGAATGCAGATCCCAAACAAAGCAATGAACCCGATTCCTGCAGAAATGCAGAAATTCGTCCCCGTAAGATGTAGGGCCATAATACCTCCGATGGCAGCAAAAGGAACATTCAACAGAATCAGCCCCGAATCTGTCACATTTCCATACAACACGAATAGAATAAAGAAAATGAGTACCAAACTGATGGGTACTACCAGCTTTAACTGTTTAGTTGCACGCTCCTGATTTTCAAAATCACCTTCCCACGATATTGAATATCCTTTTGGAAGTTTGATTGCTTTATCAACCTTCTTTTGAGCCTCCGCAATGGTTGACCCCATATCTCTGCCACGTACCGAGAATTTAAGGGCAATGAACCTCATGTTTTTATCTCTGAAGATTAAAATAGGCCCTGTTATTTTCCTGATAGTCGCAATTTCTTTGATCGGGATTTGATTGCCGGACAAGGTCGGAACCATCAGGTTCCCTATTTCCTTTTCGGTCATTCTGTATTGGGGAAGGAATCTTAGCCGGATATCAAACTTCTTATATCCTTCGTAGAAAGTAGACGCAGCTTTTCCTCCGATCGCCATCTCGATTACTGCATTACAATCGGCTGTTGCAACATTATAGAGGGCCATCTTCTCCTGATCCAGCTCAATACGTAATTCAGGTTGACCAATGTTTTTTATGACCTCCAGGTCCTCGACTCCTTTAATATCTTTCAT
>JAUZOB010000263.1 GCA_030706665.1 Bacteroidota bacterium | reverse complement strand
GAATCTTGATTTATATGAGTCTCTCACTTGTTGCCTGGACCGGTTTATTTACCGGTATCTTTTCTTTATTCAATCTATAATCATTTATTTTTGAATTTAACGGTTTAAAGAGTTCTGCAATAACCAACTCTTTAAAGACTGGTGTGTATTTATAAAATTACACGTCTAATTCAGGAACAGAGGTAAATACAAAATACAGAATCCTTATCTATTCCGATTTAACTTCGGAAAGAGGTTGTTATATTCTGGAGAAATATTCTTTATTATTTGTTTAAAAAGAAGCGAGGATGTTGATTTTTTCAACATCCTCGCTTCTTTTCAAATATGAGCCTATAATTTAATTGGGACTCCTTTGTAGAAGTCTAGTATCTTCGTTCGGAAGATGTATTCATATTTGGCCTGTAACAGGTCTGATTCGGCTTTGGTGAGGTTGTTCTTAGATTCGTTATAGTCGTAAGAACTAACTGCTCCAAGATTGAATTTCTCTTCGTTATAACGAAATGCCTCTTTCATCGACGTAACTGCTTTCTCATTTGAAAAGTAACGATTAAGGGCTGCACTTGCGTTGGTATAGGCTGTTTCAATTTCCTTTCTTAAATTATTCTTTTGATTTTGAAGTTCAAGAGTTGAACTCTCAACTTGTAATTTTGCATTCTTAATCTGCATCTTTGCCTGATACTGATTAAAGATCGGAATGTTTAACGTGAAGCCAAGGGCCTTTTGTGCATTGTTCTTCAACTGATCCCCGAAAGGCATTACTGATAAAGGTTCTTGAGTAACCGGATCGAATTTGTCATAGAATTTGTTGTTATAGCGGGTAAAATAAGAAGCTCCGAATGAAAGAGTCGGGTATAAAGCTCCTTTGCTGACATCAAATTGCTTTTCGTAACCTTTCAGTTTATATTCTGCACTTTTAATTTCGGGACGGATATTAACTGCAGTTGAGTAGACATCATCGGATAATCCGAATGAAGCTCCCATGTCGATTGATGATAAGGCAGGTGTCTCGATCTCAAAATTTTTAGTGAGTTTCATGTCGAGTATCTGTACCAAATTCAAATAAGCCAATTGCAACCGATTTTCGGCTTCAACAAGTTGAAGCTCTTCTTTAGCCTTTTGAGCCTGGACTTCGAGTAAACGCCCTTGTGCAAGACTACCTGCTTCTACTAATTTCAATGTCTTATCTTCCAGGTTTTTAGTGATATCGAGCTGGACTTTGGCAACATCTTTTAATTCTTTGTCCATTAATATCTCAAGATAAGCGGATGTAATCTGCATCGCAATATCATTCTTCGCTTTATTCAGATCTTCCAGGCTTGACTGGAGTTCAAATTGTCTTTGCTTGATCGTGTTTTGCTTGGTGAAACCTGCAAACAAATCAACAGAGGCCTGTAGGGAAACGTCTGATTCGCTGGAATTGAATTTATTATAAGTGTAATTTTGAGTACGTGATAATCCAAAGCTATAGTTATGGGAGATCTGGGATCCCAATGTAGGATATCGTTTTAGTTTTGCACTTTGCAGTTGGTTGTTACTATAATTGGTGTTGATTACCTGTTGCTTGATCTGTATGTTGTTTTCATATGCATAGTCGATGCATTTTTGTAAAGACCAGACTTCCTGAGCCCTTATCGTTCCTGACAATAATAATATAAATGTCAGGATCCCTGAAATCGCAATACCTTTCATTGTGGATGTTTTCGGATTTTCTGTTAAGTTACGTATTTTTCATTAATGGGCGAACATCTTATATTGACGTGGCCTTCTTTGCTGAATCGTCGATCTCTTTCCCTTTGATCTTATCTTTAAGGCCTAATCCCTTTTTGACCTCAATGTTAACTCCATCGCTCAGGCCAATTACAACATATCTTTTTTCATATTTTTTAGGTGCGACCTCAATTTCAACAAAGGCTTTGTCTTTTTCGAATTTGAGCAATCCTTCGGGAATTGCCAGGACCTGATCACGACGATCCAATACGATTGCTGCGTTTGCGCTATAACCGGCACGAATAAATTGTCCTTGTTTCAGGTTTACTTTCGCCCTGATTTCGAACTGAATAGCTCCATTCTCTTCTTTCCCTTTTGGTGAAATGTAGGTGAGTTGTGCATCATAACGTTCATTGTCAATTGCTCCGATTGTTAATACAATTTTCATCCCTTCATGAATTTTGCCGACTTCAGTTTCATCTACTTTCCCCTGAAAAATCATATCATTCATGTCAGCAACCGTTGCAATGGTGGTTCCATCGTTAAACGTATTACTCTGAATTACGGAGTTTCCTTCTTTTACAGGAACATCCAGGACCGTACCGTCTATTGTTGAACGAATCAGTGTATTCGTAGAAGATTTTGATTTGCGGGTAACGCCATTTTTAACTAATTCAAGATTGCTCTCTGCTGCGTCTATTTCTTCGCGTGCATTATCGAAAGCAAGTTTTGATTTGAGATATTCTTCATTTGAAATCACCTTTTTATTGTAAAGTTCTTTTTTCCGGTTGAAGTCTATTCTGGCATCTTCAATCCCGATTTTTGCTCTGCTCAAACGTGAATCGGCCGAATTGAGATTTACCATATCGGGAATGATCTTTATCCTGGCAATAATATCTCCCTTCTTGACTTTGGCTCCGGCTTCGATATAAACTTTTTCGATAATCCCCGAAACTTGTGGTTTAATAAGGATTTCTTTTCTGGGGACAACAGAACCTGTTGCAACTGTCTTCTTGAGGATATCGCTTATGAAAGGAGAGCTGGTTTGATAGGTAACCTCTTTGGGCCTGGATCTTTCATAAAGGAAATAGAGAACCCCTACAACTAATGCGGACAGAACGACTAACGCAAATATTCTGAAGAACTTTTTCATTTTATATTTCTTTTATTGTTTATGACATGTAGGTTAATTATATCTCGTCGCGTAATGCATCGATTGTTTTCATTTTTAATGCCCGGTGTGCGGGAATCATTCCTGCGAATATCCCGGAGAGGATGAGAATCAGAAGTGCTGCCAGGGCAAGATGCAGACTAATTCCCGGGTCTATAATAAATACATTGTTTTCAGGATTTTGAGTTGCCGGTTCCAATGCTTTACTGACCAATGCCAATATACCGACTGCAAATGCCAATCCCAGGAATCCGGCTAAGGTGGTAAGGAATACACTCTCAGCTACTATCTGGGACATAATTTTGCGGGGAGTAGCACCTATGGCCCGCATGACTCCTATTTCCTGAGTCCGTTCTTTTACAATGACCAGCATGATGTTGCTTACCCCGATTACTCCGGCAAGGAGCGTTCCAATTCCCACAATCCACACCAGTACGCTTATTCCCAGGAATAGCATATTGAATTGCTGAAGCTGTTTCTCAAGATTTATATGGGCTACAGCCTGCTCATCGGTCGGGTCTACTTTGTGACGTTCCCTTAAGATCTTCATCATTTTGGCTTCTGCTATACTTACCGGAATTCCTTTTTTGCTTGTAAAACAAAAAAGATGTATTTCATTTCCCAGATTATAAACCTGCTGCATGGTTGTAAAAGGGAGAAAAATGGATTCTTCGGTTCTCCCATTTATGTTGATGTTTGTTTCGGGATGTACAACTCCGACTATCTGAAAATAAATTCCACTTATCTTAAGATACTGACCAATCGGATTCTCTCCTGCATTAAACATTTGTGACTGAACTTTCTCTCCGATCACACAAATTTTCCTTTTTTCCTGAATGTCAATATTATTGAGGTATCTTCCCATAATTGGGGTGACCGGTTCTATATTGATATAGTCCGGATAATCTCCTTTTAATCGGAATGACCCGGAACGATGTCCCCTGACAGTATTGTTCCCGCCCATTCTGCTTCCTCCGAACAGTCGGGGGGAAAGGTTTTCTATTTCTGATACATTTTGTAGAATGTATGTTGCGTCATTGTTGTCGAAGTTCCAGGTCCTGCCGCGGTTAAATCCTTTGTAAGGCTTGCTGGTATTATCAGTCCACATGAAAGCGGAATTCTTAGCCGCTTTACCGACTCCGTGCATAATTCCATTTTCCAAACCTTTCCCCATACCGGCCATCAAAACCAACATGAATATTCCCCAGAAAACGCCGAAGGCAGTGAGGAAACTGCGTAGTTTATTTTTGTTTAGAGCACTTATGATTTCATTCCAACGATCAATGTCAAACATAGGTTTTGATTTAGTGAACCTTTAATTATTCGTCTCTTAATGCTTCGATGGGTTTAATCCGTGCGGCTCTTCTTGCAGGAACATACCCTGCGATTGCACCGGCAATGATTAAAAGAATAGTGGCGGAGATTGCGATCCCAAAGTCTACCGTGGGATTTAGGAAAAGCGTCACGTCGTCCATATTGGCGGTCTTCGGTTTATTCGCAATGGATTGTTCAACGATGAAATTTACGACCTCCATAACTCCTGTTCCTGCAAGCAGTCCAATGTATCCGGCAAGAGAGGTGATCAGAATAGCTTCGAACATCACAAGCCTGACGACCGAGCCCGGACTTGCCCCCAGGGCTTTTCGAATACCAATCTCTTTAGTCCTCTCTTTAACAACAATGAGCATGATATTGCTTACCCCTATAATCCCGGCAAATAATGTGAAAATCCCGATAATTCCTACAAACAGCTTAATCGCGAAGAATATTTTCATAGTGCGCAGATATTCGGTAAGGGTGTTATAGGAACCCAATGCGCTTTTGTCGGAAGGATCAAAACTGTGTTTATTTCCAATCGCTTTTCGAATGTTTTCTTCAATCCCTTTACTTTGTGCTTCATCGACCATCTCGGTAGTCGTGGCATATTCACTGATACGGTTGGCACCGTTAAATACGCGTCGG
>JAUZOB010000262.1 GCA_030706665.1 Bacteroidota bacterium | reverse complement strand
GGCTGTATTCCTGCATTTGATAGATTCTTTATAGATGGATACAACATAAATAGTGTTGGGAGTAAGATTAAAACTGTAAATTCTGAATCGATAAATGGAATAATTAGTTTTGTTGAAGAAAATCAAGATGAAATAGAATTAGTAAAGAGCAGAATCTATTCAAATGGTCAGGTATATTATCCAACAATGAAAATAGTAGATATGTATTTTTGGCAACTTGGCTTAATAACAGACAGGAATTCAAAAAAATAAATGTTTGAAGGGAGTGTAAGATAAACTGTGTCAAAGAAAAATATCATCAATCTAGTTCTGATGATGAGCTTTTAAAACGGGTAACTGGACTTGTTAATACAAATGGACAAAGAATAAGTGATCTGTTAAGAGTAATTTCTCATGTAGTTTTATTCTAAAATCAAGAAAAAAATACACTGCATGCACTCTATTCTAACTTCATATACCTGTTACACCTTTATCAACTGCTTTAAACGCCCCTGATACGACTGCCAATAATTCCTTTTTGTTGTATCGTTCAGGAAAGATGCATTCACCATTCTTTCAACCAAATCAGATTTTGACACCATTAATGCCATTAAATTATTAAACATCTTCACGCTGACTCCTGCCTTCTCTGCAAGTATGGCGAACTGCTTACGAACTTTCCCTTGAGCTATATTTCTTGGTAACAGACCTTCTTCAAGTGCAAAATCTCTATCTTCTATATGAATTCGGCTATTTAGCAGGTCGTAAGCAGGGCTAAGACGATAATCTCCCATTGGAGTCTCCAATATTGAGAAGTTCTTAAAGTGAGCATCCCCGTTTGAAAACAAGTAGTTAAATATCAAAACCTTTAGCAGCTTAGGTGCTTCCAACTTATAAGCAGGCAGATGTGCTTCCATCAGTTGGAATAGCTCCAGGTAGTTCCCAAAATACTTGTAATTTTCTCCATGTGTTTGCGGTGTTCTTCCAGCCAATGATGCAAAATCATCTTGCGCTAGCTTTGTTCCATCATCCTTTACATCAAATCGCTTGGTAATATATGCAGGAGTACCATCCTTAAAAAAAATCAAGGCGTTTTCGGCTGTTTCTATTCCATATACCTGCCGGGCTATCTGCATGGTTAGATGCTCGTTGGCTGGCATCTGGTCAGGCCTTTTACCTACCCTTGGAATTGGTTTCAGAATATAAGTTCCGCGTTCACCTTCATTGACAAGCCGTAGCTTATTTTTCTCAAGCAATACGGAGAATTTTTCCTGCACTCCCGAAATGGACAGCCGCTTTTGGTTCTCTTCAAAGAGTTCATCTGCTTCAGGATTAGATGTTGGTGAGTCGTATTGCAACACATGATGCACCTTCTTACCCTGAAACACTCTGTTTAAGCAGGTTCTGCTATAGGTATTAAAGCCTTCGGCTAATGTGCCCGGGCAATGGTTTATTTCAGGTAGGCTCATACATTTTCAATTTTAATTACTCTAACGGCTCCAATACTGTCGCTTTTTGCGGTGGCCATCAGCAATCCGAAATAATCATCCTGGTCTATTCTATTATGTTTACACACCACCTGCTTATTGGAACCTTCAGGAAGCATGTTGTAAAAAAATGGAAATAAGAATTTTGAATGGTATTCTTGCTCCATTTTAGGCAAAGTCAAGCTGATAGCAGGTTTGCTGCTATCTTCCAGCCAAAGAGTGTGATAGCGGAATGTGAATGAGCCATCATCATGCTGAGTCAGGATCCCGGCTTCTTCATCTTTATATAGTATTCTTGCGTGTCTCATTTATTACGGCTTACATTTTTAAGCTTTAGGCACACTTCTAATCCTAGCACATCGGCTATTTTCTGTAATGTTAGCAGCGTCGGATTCCCTTTTCCGCTTTCAAACTGCTTAAGCGTCCTCAAACCCACGCCAGATAGCTCTGCTAAGGTTTCCTGAGTCACCTGCAGCGCTTCTCTTCGCGCTTTTATCATCTCTACCAACTCTTCAACGTGCATTTTAATGCTCTTTTTTATATAAAAATACAACATTTCTTACTAATTTCAATACAAAGTGCAATTAAAGGCACTATTTGTTGTGCTTATTTCTTCATGCATTGAAATATCATCATATAGTGCACTATAATGCACTTTTATTCAATCTGCTATTGGAACCTTCATTCAAACTTCGTCAAACAGCTTATACCTCTCGAAAAGATAGGATTAATATACTTTCAGCGGCAATTCCGCTGCTGGGGTAATCTTAGGCAAAATGTTTTCGTATTCGAAAGACGGAATTACCCCCTCCTCCATGTTTGACACCCGCAAGCCCAACGCCAGAAATGAGGATCCTATCAAGATTCGGGTAAACCTTAAGCGCCAGCGAGAGTACTACTCCATTGGAAGAAACCTCTTGTAATCGGTAAATAACAATGTACTGATTTATACCGTCAAAGATTGGAAATGATTGCCGTTTTTATTAACTTAATAAGGTAAAACGAATACGTTGTGTAAGATTTATTAAACTGTAAGATAACGATATGAATTCAGATCGATTGTAATTTGATCCATGACTGTCAAAGTTTAGAGCGGAGAGTGATATTCGTTTCGCATCGTTCTTTGACGTATTGGAAAAATTATAGAAGAAGAGAGGATGTTGTAAATCTTGCTCCGTGAGAAGGAGTACTATATATAGCAGACGGGAGCTCTCTCGTTTGTGTCACGAGTAATTCGTTAATTGATATTCATATTTCCCTGATTTTCCAATGTTGTTGACCTTCCCTTTGTCTGAAACGGAATTCATATTGCCGCTCCGATAAATGAGTATTCAGCTCGAATATTCGAACTGAATGAAGTGTCGATTTATAATGCCTTTGCATTCTTTTATGGACGTGATCCGGACACTTCCTAAAAGATGCAGGCGTTCCCGGGAAAGGAATATTCCGCAATACGGTTGATGATTGGAGATTCTCCTTAAATTTTGGGGTATATAAAAATAAAAAACCACCTGAAATACCTTGATTTCAAGTGGTTTTACTGCTTCGCCGCAGTGTTGATGGTGGGCCCACCTGGGCTTGAACCAGGGACTCCCTGATTATGAGTCAGGTGCTCTGACCAACTGAGCTATAGGCCCTAAGAAATTCTATAATTTCGGATTGCAATATTATTCAAATCCGTCAAATATTACAAGCTTTTCAATAAAAAATTATGCTTCTTCTTCTGTTTTATCCGAGGCAACCTCTGGCTCAGTCTCTTCCTTCGTTTCTTTCTGCTCTAACTCTTTAAAGATATCTCTGTAGAATAACAAAATTAAAGCTATCCCAATTGATATGGATGAGTCGGCGATGTTAAAAACTGGTCGGAAGAACAGGAAGTCTTCTCCTTTCATGATTGGAAACCAATCCGGGAAATGCCCTTCGATTAATGGAAAATAAAGCATATCAACGACCCTTCCGTGCAAGAATGTAGAGTATCCACCTCCTTCAGGAAAGAGCTGCGAGACCTGCCCGTAGCTTTCAGAGAACATCATTCCGTAAAATGCACAATCAATGATATTCCCGATTGCACCCGCCAATACAAGTGAAAGTGCAATGATAGCGCCAGTTTTATAATTCTTTTTTGTAAGCTTGACAAGAAACCATCCGATACCTCCTACTGCTGCAATTCGGAAAAGACTCAGGAATATTTTACCAAATTTTCCGGCAAACTCAAACCCGAACGCCATTCCATTGTTTTCGATAAAATGAATAAAGAACCAATTCCCAAACACAGTGTATTCCTGTCCGATATACATATGGGTCTTGATCCAGATCTTCACAGCCTGATCGATTAGGAGTACCAAGAATACGACCAATGAAGCTTTTTGTAATTTAGTCATTCTGTTATTTGAATCTGATGTAATTAAAAAATGATTGAAGGCAACAGGGCCTTCAATCATTATATTATTTTGCTAAAATCATTCTTTTAACTATGATTATTGCTCGTTCTTTGCATCGATACTTAAAGTAGCATGCGGAACGGCTCTTAATCGCTCTTTAGGGATTAGTTTCCCGGTAACACGGCAAATTCCGTAAGTCTTATTCTCGATACGGACCAAAGCAGCCTGAAGATGCTGAATAAACTTAAGCTGTCGCTGAGCAAGCTTACCTGCTTCTTCTTTGGATAAGGTCGCAGCACCTTCTTCAAGGATCTTGAACGTCGGTGACGTATCCTGAGTGTCATTCCCATCTCCATGGGTAATGGAATTTTTGAAGATGTCATAATCTCTTCTGGCTTTTTCAAGCTTTTCAAGGATTATCTGTCTGAACTCTTCTAATTCCTCATCCGAGTACCTGGTCTTCTCTGCCATAATCATACAGTTTTAAAGGGTTCCACTGGCAAGTGGTTTTTTCAAAGATATATATTTTTTTCAATCATTATACTATGATGTTCTTGAATTAGGCCTGTTTTTCTATTTCGATAAAAGTATTTATTTCATCAATATCAATTTCTTTTGCTTTTGACTGATCAACAGTTTCGACCAGGACAAGAGATGCTGCCAGTGTCTGATTGCTGATGTATTCCTGATGAAGCAATACAGCCTCATTATATGCATCATTCTTCAAAATGCGGAGGTTGATTTTGTCTGTTACCTCAAAATCACTGTCTTTACGCAGATTTTGTATTCTATTGATGAATTCACGTGCGATTCCTTCATGACGAAGTTCATCGGTTACTGTAATGTCCAATGCAACAGTCACGCTTCCTTCATTTGCAACAAGCCATCCGGGTATATCTTCCGACATAATCTCAACATCCTCGAGGCTGATAAGAACTTTCTCGTTCCCTGCCTGTATTTCATAAGTTCCCTGAGATTCAATATGAGCAATGTCTTCC
>JAUZOB010000261.1 GCA_030706665.1 Bacteroidota bacterium | reverse complement strand
TATAGTGAGGATTTAGTTAAGGACTCTCTTCAAATTACATCCAGAATTACTCAAGAGCCTCAAAAACAACTACATATTACAAAAAAGTGAAGAATTGTTTACATTCCCTTTATAATGAATTAATAATTTCATAAATAAGTGGAAGAGCAAAAAATGCGCTTTATACTCTTAAAAATGAACGATCAAATTCTCAAAAAATTGATTTCACAAACCTTCTTTTAGAGGAAAACATTTCGAAATGGATCAACCATGTGCATTTTTATTATTGAATTACAACACTTTAACCTCACTGAAAAAAAATTACTTTTTCTCTGAAAATAACTGAGAAAAAGCTTGTTTAATCGATTAAATTGATTGTATCTTTACTACTGAGAAAAAAAGCTAACAATTATTTAATGCACTTAATACAGATCCAATGAAAAAGAAAGTACTACTGAAAGACATTGCTCAGCATGTAGGCGTTTCTACCGCATTGGTATCCTATGTGCTAAATAATCAGAAAGAAGGCCGGATAAATAAAGAAACCGCTGACAGGATCAGAAAAGCAGCTCAGGAACTAAATTATCAGCCGAATCAGTTAGCTAAAGGTCTTAAAACGCAGAAGTCCCTGACCATCGGCTTAATTGTAGCTGATATCTCTAACCCTTTTTCGTCTCATATTGCGCGCATAATTGAGGATGAGGCTAAGAAAAGTGGGTACACAGTTATTTTCGGTAGTTCTGATGAGAATGCAGAAAAGATGCAAGATCTGATCAATCTGTTGCTTAACCGTCAGGTTGAGGGCTTGATTATTGCAGCTGCTGAGAACACAGAGGATCAAGTACAATCCTTATTAAAAGTGGGCATACCTTTCGTCTTGATTGACCGATACTTCCCCGGTATCACTACAAATTATGTTGCAATCGACAATTTTGCAGCCGGTTACAAAGCAACAAAACACCTTTTCGACAATGGTTATTCCCGCATTGGGTTGGTTACGTATAAAACAGAATTATTTCATCTTCAGGAAAGAGCCAACGGTTACAAACGCTTTATCGAAAGTATACACGGCACACCACTAATTGAAGAAGTGAGTGTAGAAAATGTTAAAGAAGATGTTGAAAAAGCCGTTTCAAGATTGCTTTCCCAACCACAACCGGTAGAAGCTATCTTTTTCGTAACCAACATGCTGACAATTCACGGGATAAAACACATCAACAATCTGGGGATCAAAGTCCCGAATGAGCTGGCAGTAGTGGGATTTGATGAAACGGATGCTTTCGATCTGTTTTACGCTCCGATCACTCATGTGAGACAACCGATGGAAGAATTAGGAAAATTATCCATTCGGACTTTGCTCGATATCATTCACAACAACACTCCTGTTAAAACAGTTAACTTAGATACCGAGCTGATCATCAGAACTTCTTCTAAAGCGTTTGCGCTGTAATTTTTTTACCTCTTTGGTTTAAACGATTAAATCAACATCATAAAATAAACCTATATCATTAAACAACTTCAAATCATACCATTATGAAGTCTACTAACTATATCGGGAAAAATTCGGTAATTTGTTTCGGTGAGGTATTATGGGATATCTTCCCTGCCGGATCCAAGCCAGGCGGTGCCCCTATGAATGTGGCTTATCACCTGAGGAAATTCGACATTAACAGCTCCATGATTAGCCGGGTCGGAAATGATGAATTGGGAGATAAACTGTTGAAACTGCTTCAAGGTTGGAATATTCCGACTGAAAACTGTCAATTGGACAGCATCCACGAGACAGGGAAAGTAGAGGCCAATGTGGGTACTGACAATGAAGTATCTTATACCATCCATCAACCTGCAGCCTGGGATTTTATCAGTTGGCAGGATTCTTTTGAACCGCTGGTTAAGAGTGCAGATGCTCTCGTATTTGGCAGTTTGGCTACACGCAATGACGTTTCAAGAGATACTTTATACAGACTCCTGGAATCAGCTCCATACAAGGTGTTTGACGTGAACCTTCGCCCACCCTTTTTCTCTATTGATATTCTCAAATACTTATTGGGGAAATGCAATCTGCTTAAGCTTAATCAATCGGAACTTGACTTGATTCTCCAATGGTTCCCTACTGCCTGTACCCAGGAAGAGGATTGTGTCCGCTTCCTTCAGGATAAATTTCAAATCAATGAAGTAATCGTAACAAAAGGGAGCAAAGGTGCCAGCTATTACACTCCTTTTTGCTCATACAGTTCGTCCACGGCTCCGGTGAAAGTGAAAGACACGGTAGGAAGTGGAGACTCATTCCTGGCTGCCTTTTTAGCCAAGAAAATACAAAAAGCGACTCCCGATACAATGTTATCCTTTGCCACAGCATTGGGAGCATATGTTGCCACACAGGAAGGAGCCTGTCCTTCTTATTCACTTGCAGAACTGGAATCATTCAGAAAGTTGAATAGCCAGCTCCAATTTTCTTAATCCGGAGCATCCCAAATACAGCTAAAAATTGAGGTTGAAGGGGATTACTATGCTCAAAATTTTACCTATCACTAACAATAAAAAGACTAGATTATGCAACTTTCATCAGCAAAATTCACGGAGAAAAAGTATCTCGTAACGTTCACATTCGTTATTTCCCTGTTTATGCTTTGGGGAATTGCGATTACGATGGGCGATGTTTTAAACAGACATTTTCAGAATGTACTTCATGTGTCCAAATCCAATTCAGGAATGGTACAGCTTTCTATTTTCGGGGCATATGCCTTTATGGGAATCCCTGCCGGATTATTTATGAAAAGATATGGCTATAAAAGCGGAGTGCTATTGGGACTCATTCTTTATGCCATTGGAGCTTTTCTGTTTATTCCGGCTGCCAATTGCGAATCTTTTACCTTTTTCAGGATTGCACTGTTTATCCTTGCCGGAGGTTTGGCAACACTGGAAACCGTAGCACATCCTTTCATCGCATCATTGGGAGACGAGCGCACCAGCGATCAACGTATTAATTTCGCACAGGCCTTCAATGGTCTGGGTGCTATCATAGGTCCTTTGATGGGTGGATATTTTCTGCTCAATGTCGGGAATCCCACGGGCGGACATCTTGATTCGGTCAAGTCTTTGTATCTCGCCATCGGATTGGTGATTCTGACCATTGCCATTGCCTTCTATTTCGTAAAAGTTCCAAAACTGTCGCTTCATGGTCATTCTTCCGAGGCATCTGCTGAAAAAGATTCTGACGTCGAGGCTTCTGTTTCGAATGAGACACAATTGATTAAACACCGCCATTTCATTTGGGCTGTCATTGCTCAATTCTTCAACATTGCGGCACAAGCCGGAACATGGGCATATTTCATCAACTATGGCGTGGAAAAAGTAGGTCTTTCGGATAAAACAGCAGCCTATTATTTTGCACTCAGCATGGTTATGATGATGGTAGGACGCTTCGCCGGGACCTTTTTCATGCGATTTGTAGCTCCGAATAAGCTACTTGCCCTTTATGCACTGGCTAATGCTGTTTTATGCGTCATCATTTCTCAAAGTTTCGGTTGGGTTTCGTTTATCGCCCTGGTTATGCTTAACTTCTTCCTAAGCATTATGTACCCCACCATTTTTAGTCTCGGATTGAAAAATTTGGGCAAACTTGCTCCGCAGGCTTCGTCCTATATCGTTATGAGCATGTTTGGCGGTGCTGTTTTCCCTCCGTTGATGGGCTTATTTGCCAATCACAACATTGCCTTATCCTATCTGTTGCCTATTGCATGTTATGTAGTTGTATTTCTTTTTGGTGTGAAATTCTACAAACCTCAAAGAAAAGCTGCTCCTCAGGTTGTGCTTACATGTGCTACTGATACGGTATAATTAGAGAATATTTTTTTAGACCATGTGTTTAAACGATTAAATCAACGTGAAATATGAAAGCTCTACTGTCTTTGGTCTTATTATTTATGACAATTTTCACAAGCACTGCACAGGTCGTTATTACCAATAAGAATTTTTCTATTGGTTCTACAGGACGGATCGGGGTTGGATTTTCCCCGAATGGAGAAGGCAATACCGGTAAATCCCTGAACCTTTCAGGTCAGGGATCTATCGGTGGGAGAATGGAACAAACAGACTATATGGATCTGCTACCGGCTTTACATTTTACACCTGTCTTTTCCGGAAAAGATTCAACATCCATTTTTTTCCAGGCCCGAATTGGGGTTTATTCCGCCAATGGTCAATTTTTGGGGAATATCAGTTCCAGATCAACAGATGGGTTGACTTTCATATTACCAGAAACATTTATTGAGGCAAAAAACATCATGGGAAGCCCGTGGTCAGCATGGGCCGGGGCCCGCTACAGACGTTACGATGACATCCATATCAATGATTACTTTTATTTTGACGACCATTCATCTCAGGGATTTGGCGTAAGTTATAAAAAGACAGAGTTTACCATGCTTTTCCCGGCATCTACTGATTCCAGCGCCACTAATTCTTATATCTATACTATTTCAATGAATGGAACCAGAACCAAAGCATTCAGACAACGATTGGTTTTCATCGGCGAACACAGCATTGTGCTAAATAACGGGGGAATTATTAAACTACTGGCTGAATTCCATCATCTTTCAGCAACATCGAAAAATGCCATTCCAACCTATTCTGCAGATTATGGGTGGGTCGCCGGTATCAAGTACAGTACTCCTTTAAAGACTTTTAAAAAAGGGTCCTTTAACCAATTGTCGGTAAGATATGGGAAAGGGATTGCCAATGGAGGAGACAATGGAAATACTCAGACATGGCAAACTTACGGGGCTCCTGATGCTCAAACCGGTAAATACACCAATGCTTATTCTTTTACCGCAGTAGAACATGTATTGCTGAATCTGACAAACCGGTTTAGTATCAATGGCTATAGTATTTA
>JAUZOB010000260.1 GCA_030706665.1 Bacteroidota bacterium | reverse complement strand
TTTCGATCCGGTCGACATACTGGTGACAGAGCCACTACAGTGCATCCTTATGTCCGAGATCAAGCATTTCGGATGGATTGCCTTCCCATTTCAATACACAATTCGGATGTTCGCGATCGAGCCAGCTACCTGTAAAAACCCGTTCCGGTTCAAACCAGACCATGAATTTGGCTCCTGCTTTATGTGCTGCTTCCGAAATTGGTTTAAGTCCGTTGGGGAAACGATAAAGATCGACCATCGGATTTCCGGCTCCGGTTGCATAGTCATTGGGCATACCGGTACCCAGGGCCCATCCTGCATCCATCCAGAAGATATCCGGGGTGAGTCCGTAATACTTGTAACGATCGATAAAGGCCAAAGCGGTTGCTTCAGTAAGGCAACTATTCGGTGCAGGGCATGGTTCGGGCATTTGCATTGCACTGAAACTTGCACTTAATAATTTTGTTATCGGTTTCCCGTCAATTTTCGGGGAATGGTGTGCCAGAATAAAACGACGGAAAGTATTGTGTCCGATCATCCGATCTTCTCCCTGCCAGAATAAAAGGCATACTTCAGGAGTGCGTATACTTTCTTCAGGATATAAAAAGAGTTTCATCTTTAGCTGACCTACTGTAACGGTAGTAGAATTCGGACTTGAACATGAAAAATCAGCAAACCAATTTCCGGTCCATCCTATTGAGAGCATAACTCCTTTTTTATCGGGAGACTCAATATTATAAAATGGGAAAGCGGTTTTGTCTGATGGACGCCCTCCTGTAGGAGTGAAATGAAGCTTGTCTCCAACTTTTATTAGGGTGCTGTAAGGATTGAAATCCTGTATCCCTTCTCCATAATCGCTCCCTTTGGCATGGTGAAGTATAAATGGTTTTTTATCTTTTGATTCAATTGAATAATCCAATGCTTTGACCTGTTCCAAAACACCAGAATGATTTCCGGAATGATTTGTAATATTTAAAACCCATTCGACTGCCTGAAAATCTGTATATCCGGTAATATGGCAATCAACGTTAAGTCCTGTTTTCTTATCTGAATAAGTAATAATGTAATTAACAAGGTTAGGATCAGTACTGTCTAACTTTTTTGATTCAAAATCCCATGTTTTGATAAAGTCTGCGGATGAGATTCCTTGATAGACAAACGAGAATGGAGGTAGTTTCCCTTTTGCAAATGTTGTTTGGATCCATTTTTCGATCTCAACGTGATTGGGTGGTATAACAGCAAATGAATTGTCTGTATGAAACATAATCACAAAAATTAATCCTATACCCGCAATAATACTTTTAAGCATTTTTGTCTTCTTCATTCTTCAATATTATTATTAATGAATACATAGAATAAGACAATATGTGCATTGGTTTGATGGTTAGTGTTATAGCTGTATAGGATTGTGTAATAACGTACAATAAGTATGCCAAATGAGAGAATTCCAGGTCGATATTTTACTTTGGCCTGATGGGGATCCAGACTTCTTCTTCCGAACCTGGATCATCGTTTTTGTATTTATCGCCTAAAATTTCAAAATGTTCCCGATTGTCTAATTCGTAATCTGATGAAGGAAGCCAGGAATTGAAAATAAATTGAAAGGTTTTTGGGAAGGTATTTGCAGCTCCTTTGTGAATGAAAACAGCATATAGGCCGCCTTTTAAGGTATAAGCTTCCATGTCATCCGGAATCTCGTTAAAGTCTGAGACTTCAATCGCTGCCCATTTCTCGAATTCTGTGTCTGGATTGAAATCCTTAAAATCAAGAGATTTGTCATATACCTGCATCGAGAATAAATCAGATGTCAGGCTGTTTTTTATATCCTTTCTGTTAGGCATAAAACTATGCCACAAATCATACGTTTTGTTATTGGATAAAGACATTCTAAGTCTTTTCCCAATTAGTTTCTTTTCAGGTATTATTTCGATTCTTGGGTCCATCTTGATTCCTGGTATTTATTTGAACCAAATGTAAGCCATTCGGTCCCCAAAAAATAATCATCGATTTATTTTCTTCTGCTATTCGGTGTGTTCGTTTTCGAATAGCATTTGTTTCTTTTGGTAAGATGTAGAAAATCAGATACATGACTGAATGGCGGGGCGAATCATATCACATATGAAGAATTTTGTTCTTCGGTTTTGGAAAGTAATTTGGGAATATAAAATTGTGATAAGTAATACATAATGAGAGTGTTGAAATGTTTGGCACAGTGATTGAATTACTATTGATGTAAACGTGAAATAAAAAATTAAAAAAATATAAAAATGAAAAAGTTAGTATTCTCAATCGCAGCTATTTTAGTTTCAATTTCATCTTTCGCAGTCGTTGCAAATCCAGGTGTTGTTGGAGACGGTAAAACACCGGTTAGTGATTCTCAGGTAATCACATTGACCGCTAATCTTAAAACAACATTAGCCCTTCAGCTTGACACTAAAGGCATCACTTTCGATTTCGTTTCTTTGGATGACTACAAAAACGGTTTGGGTAAAGATGGTGGTTACACTTCAGTAGGTGCCGTTTCTTCCACTTCAAACTGGAATCTAAGCGCAAAAGCAGTGAGTGATTTCAAACACTCTGACGGAACAACTATAATGCCATTGAATAATGTAGGGTTAAGCGTAGCTTATAATGGTAAAAAAGCTATTCAAAATAACACTACAGCTGCACCGTTAGCTCTTGCTAAAACAGAAAGAATTTTGATTGGACATGATGGAAAAAATCCTAATGCGGGTGATTTCAGCGACAATGGTTTCACTGTAAAATGGGAAATGGGAACTAAAAGAGGTGATATGAACGGAGCTACTCTTTTCGATCAGGATTTGAAAAAAGGTACTTACACAACTCAGGTACAGTTCATCGCTACTGAAGTTATGAAGTAATAATAAGAGGGTTTAAATTTACAAAGGAGGGTGCTTCAGGTTTGGAGCATCCTCCTTTTTTTAATATCGAAGTGGCTTTGGATTAAGTTGAAGAGTTTGATATTGCGGTTTGATGGTTTGGCCAAAATAAGTTTGTGAGACTGGTTGCTTGCCAGTAATTTCTCGAAATCACACAATGTGATCAAATGACAGTTTCTCTTTTTCCTGATAAAGTCGTTTGACGCAAGTCAACCGACAAAATAATTCGGTTGTTTGAATATTCACCAGTAATAAATTTTATTTTTATTGCTCGATAATAATTCTCAATATTGGCAGGATAAATGAATTCTGAATGAGGATTTCAAAAATTACTGCTTTTAGTTAAAGCAAATAGCTATGTATTTATTGCATTCATTTTATTGATCCTGATTTCCGGTATGCAAATCAAGTTATATTAGCTATAAATTGAGGAAGAAATTTATTTAACTATCAATAAACTCATAATGAAAAAAGTCATTGTTTTTTTACTTTGTGTTTGGGCTTTGACGCCGGTTCATGCCTCGATTGTCGATACAATCCAAACTTATAGTTCTTCAATGAAAAAGAACATCAAATCAGTTGTAATTACTCCGGATAATTATGCTTCGGCCAAAGAATTACCGGTAGTATACTTGTTGCATGGATATAGTGGAAATTATTTAGACTGGATAACGAAAGCCAAAGGGTTCGAGAAGGCTGCCGATCAATACAATATGATAATTGTTTGTCCAGATGGCGGATTCGGTAGCTGGTATTGGGATAGTCCGGTTGACCCGACATCGAAATATGAAACATTTGTTTCCAGCGAATTGGTTAAATCGATTGACTCAAAGTACAAGACAATAAAGAATCGAAGAGGACGGGCTATTACCGGTCTGAGCATGGGAGGACATGGTGCCTTGTATCTCGCATTCAAACATCAGGATGTATATGGTGCTGCCGGAAGTATGAGTGGTGGTGTTGACATTCGCCCTTTCCCGAATAACTGGGATATGGCCCAACGTTTGGGGACTTATGCTGAACAAGCTGATCGTTGGGAAAAAAATACTGTTGTGAATATGTTGAATTTGTTGACTCCGAATTCACTGGCCATAATTATTGATTGCGGATCAGAGGATTTCTTTTATAAAGTGAATGAGAATTTGCATCAGCAGCTTTTGTACCGGAATATTCCACACGATTATATTTGTCGTCCGGGCGGTCATACCTGGCCTTACTGGACCAATGCCGTTAAATTTCAGATGTTGTTTATGAGTAATTACTTCAACAGAACAGAATAACCTTGTTGTCTGATTAATACTTCTGAAAATAATGGTTGGTTGTTTAGGTGCATTGATATGTCTAGTCCTGAAATAGCGTTACACACAATGTAACACTATTTCAGGATTAGACAGTGTGTCTTTTTGATGTGCCCTCTTTTTGTTTTAGAGTTTTTTGAAGTAACAAATGTGTATGCCTGTGAGCTACATATGGGTGATAGAAGGCATAGAGGAGGAGAAACAAAAATGGTGTTATTCCCTCCTACTCAATTAAAAGAGAAGCCTTAATCGATCTTCTCTGCACGATAGCCGAGATTTTTCAATCCATCAATGATATCTTCTTCTTTTAAGGATGATGTTTCGATGGTTAAGATTTTCTGAGGATTGGTGAGTTCGACCTCCCATTTATCAATCCCTTTGGTGTTATCTAAAAACGGAGATACTTTTGCAACGCATCCGTTGCAATTAATGCTGGTTTTAAATTTTAATGTTGTCATTGTATCAGGTGTTTATAAATAGAATATTTTACTTAAATTTTTTTCGTTTTCAACCTCAAACTATTGCTTACTACCGATACCGAGCTGAATGCCATGGCAGCACCTGCAATCATTGGGTTCAGCATAAAACCCCAGATTGGGTAGAGTACTCCTGCTGCAATCGGAATTCCGATCAGGTTGTAGATGAACGCCCAGAATAGATTCTGTCGAATAGTTCGTATCGTGAATCTTGACAGCCGGATTG
>JAUZOB010000026.1 GCA_030706665.1 Bacteroidota bacterium | reverse complement strand
ATCAAGTAAAACGAATCGTTCTAAAATCAACTGATGGCATATTACAATTTAGTAAGAAAATTAATGCATTGATATGTTATGTGTTATAGTGTTGGCTTAAGTCTTGACTTGTCGAAATGCTGAATTAACACTCATTGCCACTTCCCATTATTTCCCATTCAAGGAATCTTGAAATTTATAGAGATTCGTTTTGTCGATGAAATCGCTACAAACGTCTATTTTTTTTCCTTGAGAAATATCCCGCCTTTAATTTTCGTTCAAAATTATTCGTGGGATAAAACACGGAATGCCTCTGGTGTTACTCATAATTTCTCCGGCACAAAAAGCAGCAAGCCTTGATCCGATCGATGCGCTTCGATACGAATAATTTCCAATTTCTTAGAATTATTATTTACATTTGAATATAATCAATATAGATGATGAAGTCTTTTTTGCAGGTAGATAAAAAATTGAAGATCTTGTTGCATTTGGTTGCATGGACTATTCTGTTTATTCTCCCTGCATATTTTTTGATGGGAAACTTAGCTCATAATTTTTGGTTTTCATTACATATTGGTATTCAGACGTTCGGTTATGTTCTCATTTTTTATCTGAATTATCTTTTATTAGTTCCGAAATTATTTTTTATCCGAAAAAAGGGTCTTTATTTTTTATCTGCTATAGTTCTGATCATTGGAGTAACTTTTATGGTTGAAACGGCTAATGAATTTATTTTTTCTGTTTCTCAGAAAAATCAATTGCCTTTAAAAGAAACGAAACGAGGACCAGAGAATAATGATCCGCGTCCTCCTAAGAGTTTGCCGATTTATAATTATATGCTTACTTCATTGTTGATTTCAGGATTGAGTTTGGGATTGCGTTTTTCGGAGAAACTTAATGAGAATGAGAAAGAACGTAAAGAAGCAGAAAAAGAGAAACTGAATTCAGAGTTGGCTTTCCTGAAAAATCAGATTAGTCCTCACTTCTTCTTTAATACCTTGAATAATATTTATTCACTGATTGAAATTAATACGGTTGATGCTCAGAAAGCGGTTCTTAAATTGTCGAAACTGATGCGTTATCTGTTGTATGAATCAGAGCAGGGAGATTCTAAGTTGAGTAGTGAGATTGAATTTATGAAGGCTTATGTAGACCTGATGAGGCTTCGTTTAAATGAAAAAGTGGAATTGCTGGTTTCTTTCCCCGATAAATTTGATGATGTGTTAATCCCTCCTTTGTTATTGATTCCGTTTATTGAAAATGCATTTAAATATGGGATCAGTTATCGGGATAAATCGTTTATATATATCTCTCTACAGGTAAATGATAAGGAACTTGTCTTTTTTTGCAGTAATAGTCTTAATAATAATGCTGGTAATGAAACACATTCCGGGATCGGGCTCGAAAATGTTAAGAAACGTTTGAACCTTCTTTTTCCTGAAAAGCATTCAATTTCAATAAATCAAAAGGAGAATTCTTTTGATGTTCTTCTAAAAATTGATATCAGCACAAAAGAAAAGAGATGCGAACAATAGCCATAGATGATGAGCCACTCGCTTTACAGTTAGTAACCGGATATATAAAAAAGACTCCTTTCCTGGAGTTTCTGGGAAGTTTTGATAATCCTTTGAGTGCAATGGAATTCATGGAGAATGAACCGGTCGATCTTATTTTCCTTGATATTCAAATGCCTGATCTTACAGGTACGGCATTTGCACGTTCTTTGTCGCCCGGCCCCCGCATCGTATTTACGACTTCCTATGAAAAATATGCGATTGAGGGATTTAAGCTTGATGCGGTTGATTATCTTCTTAAACCTTTTGGGTATGATGAATTTATTATTGCTGCCCAGAAAGCTCAACGGTTATTTGATCTTGAAAGAAATGCGAAGTTGCCGGAAGTTGAGGTCAATAGTCAGTTCCTATTCCTTAAATCGGAATACAAGATTATCAGAATTAACTTTGATGATATTTTATATATTGAGGGTTTGAAGGATTACATCAAGGTTTATCTGCGGAATGAGAATAAACCGGTTCTGTCTCTTAGTTCGATGAAAGCAGTCGAATCTAAACTCCCTGCCTCGATGTTTATGCGGGTTCATCGGTCATTTATTGTTAATTTGAATCAGATCCAGACAATTGAACGTTTTCGCATTGTCTTTGGGAATAAATATATTCCTGTGAGTGATCAATATAAGTCTAAATTTCAAGAGTTCCTGGATAAAAATTTTCTATAACCGTTACTACAGACGTTGGATGTTTATGAATGAGACATTTGCCTGCTTGTTATTGTTTTAGTTAATTTGACAGGTAAATCATTCTTTATGAAAAAAATTATTGGACTTTTTCTCTCACTTAAAGCCATGGGAGCCGTATTGATATTGCTTGCAGTGTCTATGGCAATTGCAACTTTTGTGGAAAGCAGTTTTGGAACTCCTACGGCACATTACTACATTTATGATGCTCATTGGTTTGAATTCTTATTCATTTTATTTGCAATAAATCTGATTTCAAATATTTTACGCGATCGTCTTTTTTCAAAAGAGAAACTTCCACTTGGACTGATACACATTGCATTCTTAATAATTATTGTCGGAGCTGCCATTACACGTTATTTCGGAATTAACGGGACTTTGCACATACGGGAATCGGAAACGACTGATTTTGTCCTTTCTGATAAAACGTATTTTGGGGCAGAACTCAACTCTTCGGGATCTAAGCAGATAAAAGAAAAGGAATTTTATCTTTCTCCGTATGCACCCAGACAGATAAACTTTACTTTTCATTCTCCCAATGGGGATGTCAGAATCAAAAGTTTGGACTTTATGTCTGATGCGGTACAGACAATTGTTCCTGATTCAGCAGGTTCTTCATTCCTTGAATTAATTGTCGGAACTCAAAAAGGGATGAAGAATGTTGTTTGTCATCCTGACACAAATCACCATTATGTCCCCGATTCACAAGCACAAGAATTACCTCCTGTTGTTATAACAACAAGTGGAGACAATATATTATTAACGGCTCCGGATACTTTGCATGCATTAAATATGGTTACCCTGCAGCATGATCGTTTTGCTCCTCTTCAGACAATTGTCGCAAATCCTCGGTTACTCTATTCTTCTGGTAATACCCCATTTCTGATAAAATCACTTATTCGTAATGGAAAAATTGATTATATCCCGAGTGAAGTCTCTGGTGATGGACAAAAAGTGATTGTGGTAGAGGTTTCAATGGGGAGATATAAGTCGGAGGTTAAGATTCCTGCGAATGGACAGAAGGTAAAGATTGGAAACTCTGAGGTGAGAATGTGGTTTGGGAAAAAGAAGATTCCTCTTCCGTTTAGAGTGCAGTTAAATGATTTTAGAGTGCAACGTTATGCCGGTTCTCAGAGCCCATCATCTTACATCAGTGATATTCGTCTGATTGACTCCCAGGATAGGTTGTTGAAATCTTCTTCTGTTTTCATGAATAATGCATTGAAATACGAGGGGTATCGCTTTTGTCAATCTTCTTCTGATGAAGATGAAAAGGGGAGTGTTCTGTCTGTTAATCGGGATGGTGTCGGAGTCTTATTAACTTATCTGGGATATTTCTTACTGTTTATCGGAATTGTAGGAGCATTGGTTAGTCCTTATGGGTATTTTAGGAAACTTTTTAAACGGATGAATAGTTTTACTTCAAAGACCTTTGTTGTCATAGTGTTCCTTTTTGTTGGAGTAAATCATTCTTTTGCTTCAGATTTGCCGGAAGTAAATTCGAAGTTGGCAAAGCAGTTCGGACGATTATGGGTGCAGGGAAATGATGGACGAGCTAAGCCGGTTTCTACCTTGAGTAGGGAGCTTTTGTCGAAACTTGCCCGAAGTGAAAGTTATCAGGGACTGAGTGCCGATCAGGTTGTCCTTTCCATGATGATTAATCCTGGTGTTTGGCAAAAAGAGAATCTTCTGAAAATAGATAGAGAGCTTGCCGTTGGCTTAGGAGTTTCCGCTCCATATGTTTCTTATTCCGCCTTGTTTAACGAAAAAGGAGAGTATGTGCTTGCCGAGGCTGTTCGGGAAGCACATTCTAAAGATCCTGCACTGCGAACTCTGTATGATAAGGATATTATAACACTGGATGAAAAGGTCAGTGTGGCCAATATGATCTTTAACGGATCATTGTTTCAGATTTTTCCAGCTGAAGAGAATAATAATACATGGTTGTGTCCCGGAAAGCTTCCCAATAATCAAAAGGCTTCGGAATATCACAAGATGATGGGAGTTTTCGTCCGATTTCTGATTGCAGCAAATGAGGGAGATAATCAGAATGCATTGACTTTACTCGATGAGATTTCTACATTTCAAAGAAAATACGGGGAGCTTCCTTCTGACTCGCATCTGAATGCTGAATAGGTTTATAATCAACTGGGAATTTTTAAATTCTTATTCCCGACTTATATCTTATTAGGATTTGTTT
This sequence comes from Bacteroidota bacterium, assembly GCA_030706665.1. Lineage (GTDB taxonomy): Bacteria > Bacteroidota > Bacteroidia > Bacteroidales > Prolixibacteraceae > JAUZOB01. The sequence goes on along the minus strand of JAUZOB010000026.1, from coordinate 13,541 downwards.
TGGTATTGCTGATATTTATAAATCTGTTTCGGGGAAAAATATTGAATCCATTGATTGGGAAAGTTTTGACATCTCTACTTTTCGGAGGGTTTATACTTCATACCATAGGACTGGCATTGCGTTGGTACATCTCCGGACATGCTCCCTGCAATAACGGATATGAATCAATGATTTATGTAGCTTGGGTGTCAATGTTGGCCGGATTGGTATTTGTACGACGCAGTACTATTGTTTTGGGAGTCGCCGGTATGATGGCCGGGTTATCCTTAATGGTCGCGCATCTTAGCTGGATGAATCCGGAGATTACCAATTTGGTGCCTGTCTTGCAATCATACTGGTTGACTTTTCATGTTGCAATCATTACTGCCAGCTATGGATTTATCGGACTTAGCGCTTCCATTGGCCTGATGAATCTTTGCTTTTTGGTTTTACGGAATAAGAAAAATAACGAATGGATTATGGAATTGACAGGGCAACAGACTATCATCAGTGAATTGTTGTTAATTCTTGGATTATATACGCTAACTATCGGGACTTTTTTGGGTGCGATATGGGCAAATGAAAGCATGGGCCGATATTGGGGATGGAATCCTAAAGAAACATGGATGCTGATATCTATAATGATTCTTGCCTTTGTTTCGCATATGAGATTAATTCCGGCATTGAAAAGTATCTTTATTTTTAATCTTGCATCCTTGTTGAGCTTTTCTTGTGTGTTAATGCCTTCCTTCGGGGTTAATTACTTTTTTGCAGAGATGCATTCATCTGCCAGTTTAGAAAACTTTCATATTCCGATAGCATTCTGGGGTGGTATAGTCTTCATTTCTTTGGTTATATGTCTGGCTTTCATTAAAGAACGGCGAGGCTTAGGAAATGACTGAATTCAGAGTCTTGTCTAAGAAGAATTTGCTTTTTGCTATTCTTTCACCTCCGGGATAATGTTATAATTTAAAGGAATAGTGGATCATTAATTTAAATGATTGTAATTTAATATTTTGCAAAAAAAGTATTAAAAAGAGTTTCTATGTGAATCCACTATATTGCTCTTTAGTTATATTTGTCGAATTATGAGAGAATTGCATCGAAAGTTTAAGTCTGATTATGAGTACTAAGATTGAACGTCTTTTTGATTTACTCCCCTACATAGAAGAAAAATATCCCAAAGACATATTTCTTGCTGGTAAATCGAATGGGAAGTGGACTACCTATAGCACGAATGAATATGTAAAAGCAGTTCGGGATTTCTCAACCGGATTGTTAGCGCTTGGGTTTAAGTCTGGAGATAAAATTGTTTCGGTTTGCACGAGCAGGCCAGAGTGGAATATCATGGACTTAGGGATGATGCAGGCAGGAGTGGTACATGTGCCTTTGTACCCTAACCTTTCTGCAACTGAATATGAATTTCAGATTGCACATTCTGATGCAGTGGCTGTTATTGTCGGAGACAAATCCCTGTATAATCGAATCAAATCTTCATTCCCGTGTTGTCGATGCATTAAAGTTTTTTGTATTGATGAAGTGGAAAATTTAACCTGCTTTAGAGAAATACTTGAAGCGGGGAAAAATAATCCGGATTTAGGGGATAAACTCGAAGAGATTAAAAATAATATTAAACCAGATGATCTGGCTACTATAGTTTATACCTCAGGGACTACTGGTTCTCCGAAAGGAGTTATGCTTTCGCATGCAAACCTGATTAGTAATGTGAAAGCATCAGTTTTTTGTGATTCGCTCAATCATATGCATAAAGTGTTGAGTTTCCTTCCGCTTTGTCATGTATACGAACGCATGATAAACTATCACTACCAGTATCTTGGAATCTCTGTCTATTATGCACAGAATATGGGGACAATTGTGAATAATCTGAATGAAATCCAGGCCGATGGATTTACTGCTGTGCCTCGTTTCCTGGAAAATATGTTTGCGCAGATAGTAACAAAAGGGAAAGATCTGTTCTTTTTAAAGAAAAAGGTCTTTTTTTGGGCGGTAAATCTTGGACTGGAATATGAACCATTCAAGGATATGGGGAGATGGTACAGGTTTAAGCATAAAGTGGCAGATCTGCTTGTTTTTAAACATTGGCGTCAGGCATTCGGAGGTAATGTGAAAATGATTATTTCGGGGGGAGCTGCTCTTCAGGAACGTCTGGTAAGAATTTTCTGGGCTGCAGGGATGCCGATTCAGGAAGGTTATGGCTTATCTGAGACTTCTCCTGTTATTGCAGTAAATGGTTATCATGTTGATGACTTTAAGCTTGGAACAGTAGGTCGTATTCTTGAAAATGTTGAGGTTCGTATTTCTGATGATGGAGAGATCTTGTGTAAGGGGCCTAATGTAATGCTTGGCTATTATAAAGATCCGGAATATACAGCTCATGTGATTGATTCAGACGGATGGTTTCATACCGGAGATATCGGTGTGGTTGAAGATAAAATATTCCTGAAACTTACAGATCGAAAAAAGTCGATATTTAAGCTCTCTTCCGGTAAATACATTGCTCCTCAGATTATAGAGAATCGTCTGAAAGCCTCAGATTTTATAGAGCAAGTGATGGTTGTAGGAGAAAATGAAAAGCATGCTGCGGCTTTCATCTGTCCGAATTTTAATTATTTACATTTTTGGGCCAGTAAGCACAAGTTGAGATATCGGGATAATCAGGAACTCATTTCTTTGCCTGCTCTAAATGCCCGTATTCAACAGGAAATAAAAAAGATCAATGAGAATATGAATCCTCATGAACAAATAAAGAAATTCAAGCTCGTAGTTGATGAATGGTCTCCTGTGTCTGGAGAACTTTCAGCATCATTAAAATTGAAAAGAGATGTTGTTCTGGTGAAGTATCGTTCATTGTTAGAAGAGATGTATGGTCATTCGTTTGATTCTTCGGAAGACACGGTTTATCCTTCATCTATTAAAATATAACAAAGAAGATTGATACGAAAGTAGATCATTAATGGAACTTACACGCACATTCGAATTACTGGAACACTATAAAAATTTTCCCAGAGAAGATGCTCTTGCCGGGAAACGAGATAATAAGTGGATTTTATACAGTACACAGCAATACATAAAATATTCACATCTTCTGGCTTACGGATTGCTTGCAGAAGGCTTTGTTCCGGGAGACATTATCGCAACGGTATCAGTTAATTGTCCGGAATGGAATTTTGTCGATATGGCACTTTCTATGAGTGGAATGGTGCATCTTCCGATTTATCCTACAATTAGTGAAGAAGAATATTTGTATATTTTCAGACATGCAGAAGTTAAAGCTGTCTTTATTTCAGATCGTAAGCTTTATAAAAAGATAAAACCTGTCATTGAAGAATTGGGGATAATTAACCTCTATTCTTTTACCTCTGTTGAAAATGTGCGCAGTTGGGATGAGTTGGTTGATACAGGATCTAAAAATGAGCATTTGCTTCAGAATCGGCTTCAATCTATCAAGGATGGGATTCATGCCGACGATATGGTGACTATGATCTACACATCGGGAACTACAGGAGTGCCGAAAGGAGTGATGCTTTCTCATCGAAATCTGATTGAAAATTTTATTCAGCATGCTTATTGTCATGATCTTGGGCCTGCTCATAAAGTAATCAGTTTTCTTCCTTTATGTCATATTTACGAACGAAGTATGAATTACCATTTCCAGGTTAAAGGGATGGGAATCTATTATATCGGGAATCTTGGCGCAATTGTTCAAACTCTTCAGGAGGTTAAGCCGGATATGTTTAATACTGTTCCTCGTTTACTGGAACGGATTTATGATGGTCTGATTAGTAAAGGGAAACAGCTTCCTCCTTTAAAACGTGCAATCTTCTTTTGGGCTGTGAGATTAGGCGATCGCTATGAATATGGTAAAAGATATGATGTCTTTTATAATCTTCGAAGAAAGATTGCGGATAAACTGGTTTATTGTAAATGGCGTGATGCACTTGGAGGGAATGTGAAAATTATTGTTTCCGGTGGTGCGGCATTGCAAACCCGAATTTCAAAGGTTCTTGGAGTTGCTGGTGTGTTGGCACTGGAAGGGTATGGACTGTCAGAAACTTCTCCGGTGATTGCTGTAAATAATCCGGCACAACGTCAAGTGAGATATGGAACAGTTGGTCCAATTCTAAAAGGAGTGGAGGTTAAAATCGCTGAAGATGGGGAGATCCTTTGTAAAGGACCATGTAATATGCTTGGCTATTACAAGCAACCTGAACTGACTAAAGAAGTTATTGATTCAGACGGATGGTTCCATACCGGCGATGTTGGTTGTCTTGAAGAGGGGATATATTTGAAGATCACTGATCGAAAAAAGGAGATGTTTAAATTGTCCGGAGGAAAATATATTGCTCCTCAGATGATTGAGAATAAGTTTAAAGAGTCCTTTTTCATCGAACAGGCCATGGTGGTCGGAGAGAATGAAAAGTTTGCAAGTGCTTTGATCTCTCCAAACTTTGACTATTTGCATGATTGGTGTTCTAAACGAAAAGTACACTTTTCAAATAATGTCGAATTGATTCAGATCCCTGAAGTCTTAACTGTTTATCAGAAGGAAATAAATGAGATTAATAAGACACTGGGACAAGTTGAGGAAATAAAACGGTTTAGGTTGGTTTGCGAAGAATGGACTCCCGGTACCGGGGAACTTTCTCCAACCCTCAAATTGAAACGTAATTATTTAAAGACCAAATATCAGCCGATTATTAATGATATATATGCTCCGGCCCGTTCTCAAAATGTCGAAGTTAACGAGAAGTTTGTATTAGGGGTAGATTTGAAGGATTTTCTGAAAAGATTGAAGATCTAAATATAGAGGTTGTATTTTATCGGAATAGATTCAACTCAGTGAATTAATTCGATCTTAGTAGCGCTCTGATATTTGTATTATAATAGAAAGTATCATGTAGCGTTTACTTATGGAAGCTTTATTAAAGGAAGATATTTCTTTAATAGAATTTTATCATTTTTAAATAGAGGCTGCTCAAAAAGACAAGTGATCTTGTATCAATTTACAGAGAGAATTATTCTAACAATCCCGTTTTTACGAGCAACTTATTATCTTAAGCGAAATGTCATTATAATCTTTCTCAGAAAGATTATAATGACATTCTTAAAAGTTGTAAGAGTTGTAAAAAGAGAGGCTGTCTTTGATGATAGCCTCTCTTTTTAATGAATATTTCTATCTGCAATCAGTGCTTATGCATTATTGGTTACTCGTTCGAGACGTTTTATAATTGAGAATATAAACGTTGCAGATAGAAGGCAGCAAACAACAAGTACGGCCCAGAAGCTCCATAATGGTAATTCATCCCAGAACATTCCAAGAATTCCGACCAGATAATTCCCGATTGCCGTTGCGGCCAACCATCCCCCTTGCATTAAGCCTTTGTATTGGGGGGGAGCTACTTTGGCAACAAAGGAGATTCCCATAGGACTTAAGAATAATTCCGCTATTGTCAGGATAAAATATGTGCTTATAAGCCAGTTTGGCGATACTAAAGTGTCACTGATACCGCTAATCTCTGAAGGTGCAGGAAGTTTTTGAGATGCCAGAATTAAAATAATAAAACCAAGAGCAGCAATTATCATCCCAAATCCAATTTTTCGTGGTGCAGATGGTTCTTTCCCTTTGGCGTTCAGAGAAGTAAATAATGCGACGATTAGTGGGGTGAGTAGAATTATGAAAAATGGATTAAACTGTTGAAAGATCTGAGGGGTAATCTTGATAAACTCGCTACTCAGATTGAATCTGTAAGACAAATAAACTAAAATTGCAGACACTACACTTACTATAGTCCCTTTAACAGGTTGTTTTTTGGTCCCAAACAGGCCTGCGGCCATGTAGATTCCGTAGAAAACAAATATTAACGGGATTAATGAGAGCAATGAAAATGCAATATTCTGTAATGGCGAAATCTCATTAACTGTATAGTCACGTGCGAAATAGGTCATGCAGAGTCCATTTTGATGAAAGGACATCCAGAAGAAAATGACAACTATGAATACCATGATTAGAGCAGCTATTCTTTCCTTAACCTGTTTCCTCGTGAGAATAACCGCATTATTGTTGTTTGATGCCAGCTGCTGTTTGAGGTTCAAGTCGACAGGTTTCCATTGTTTTCTGAATCCAAGGAAAATAAGAACGGAAATAAGCAAACTGCCGCAAGCTATTCCGAAAGCCCAGTTGTAAGATCTGGTAAGGGCAGTCATGTATTTGGATGCAAATTCTTCTGCATTGAAAGAAAGCTGATTGATCTTAGCTGTAACAGCTTCTTTTATCTTCTTGTCGTTACTGTCTAACTGACGATATTCTGCCAATGATAATTTCTTATCCTGAACAAGTCCTGCTGCTTTGATTTTGAATAGAGCTTTATCTTTATCAGCTTGGAACATTACCCCTTCTTTTTTCTTTGCCTGTTTTATAATTAGGTCACTATCTTTAGCTGTTTTGATCGTTTTGTCATATGCGGTAAGTGTCCTGGTTTTAAAGTTCGTTTCGTCAACAACCTTGTCATTTAGTTTTACAACGTTGGTAGGAATCGCTGCATCGTAGCTGTAATTCTCTTTGGCAAGAATTGAATTATTGATGAAATTTGCAGTACTGGGTGCAAAAAAAGCACCGATATTGATAAACATGTAGAAGATGGAAAAGGCTATGTCTCTTTTAGAACTATAGATCTTATCCTCGTAGAGATTTCCTACCAATGCCTGGAGATTCCCTTTAAAGAATCCTGTTCCAAGTGCAATCAGAAACAGGGCACTAAACATTGTGATGTACCCGATTGTATTGGCTTCTCCCGGAATTGACAGAAGTGCATAACCTCCGAACATTACGGTAATACCTAAAAGGATAGTCCTTCCATATCCCAATAGTTTATCGGCGACTAATCCACCCAAAAGAGGAAGAAAATACACGAGGGCCAGAAATGTCCCATAAATCAAACTGGTCGTTTTTGAATTCAGACCAAACTTGGCTTGAATGTAAAGAGCTAAAATTGCAAGCATGGTGTAGTATCCGAATCTTTCACCCATGTTTGCAAGTGCCAATACCATTAAACCTTTAGGATGTCCTTTAAGCATATGATTTGTGTTTTTTTGAGTTATGTATTTTTAATGCAGAAACACAAAGATAATTATCTTTTTTGTGCAACCAATGTGCAACTTTATTGATTTATAAGTCTTACACTATAAAGGAAGTTTGTCCTTCGTTGATAAGCCTTGGGACATTTTCTCCTTTTTATTACTTTTATAGAAAATACACTCTGTTATGAAAATATTTCGTTGTGACCAGGTGGCAGCCATTGATCGTTTTACCATTGAACATGAGCCCATTTCTGAACTTGATTTAATGGAAAGGGCCGCTTCAGGTATCTCCCAATGGATTGAAGAAAATCAATCACGTCACCGGCGTTTGATGGTTTTTGCCGGTCCTGGTAATAATGGGGGAGATGGATTGGTTATTGCCCGCCAGATGGCTGCGAAAGGTTATTCGGTTGAAGTATGGCTTCCCGACTCGGGACGTCAATTGTCTCTTTCCTGTTTAGCTAATTTGGAGAGACTAAAAGAACAGGCAATTGTTCCGATTTCTTTCATGAAGGAAGATTCTGATTTCCCGGAAATATTAGGAAGTGATATTGTGATAGACGCGTTGTTTGGCTCCGGACTTAGCAGACCTGTCGAAGGAATGTATGCTTCGCTAATTCAATATCTGAATGCTTCACATGCAACAATTATTGCAGTTGATATTCCATCCGGTCTTTTTGGTGAGAATAATTCGGAAAATGATTCTACGGCGATTGTACAAGCAACCATAACCCTGACATTCCATTTTCCAAAGTTGAGTTTCATGTTTGCGGAAAATGAGAAATATGTGGGGAAATGGAAAATTATACCGATTGGATTACATCCTGAGATAATCCGGAATACGGAAACTCCTTACTATTTTACGACGAAAGACGTTGTTCTCCCAATACTGCATGAACGGTCGAAATTTGGTCATAAAGGACTTTATGGACATGCTTTGCTGATTGCAGGTTCTTACGGGAAGATGGGGGCAGCAGTTCTTTCGGCCCGTGCCTGTTTACGCAGTGGTGTCGGATTGCTTACGACTCATATTCCTCAGGCCGGATATGAGATTATACAACAAGCGGTTCCGGAGTCGATGGTGAGCATCGATAGGGATCTTCATCATTTTACTTACATCCCTGATTTGAAAAAATATAATTCGATAGCAATTGGGCCTGGATTGGGGACGAATAGTCATTCTGTGGATGCAATGGCTGAGCTGCTTCGGCGATGGCCAAATCCGATGATAATTGATGCCGATGGAATTAATCTGTTAAGCCAGTCGGAAAATCTATTGGAATTATTACCTCCGGATAGTATTATTACCCCTCATCCCGGGGAATTTATGCGTTTGGCAGGGAAATCCTCCAATTCATTTGAAATGTTGGAAAAGCAAAAGAGAATTGCTCAATTCTTTAAGATTTACGTTGTTCTGAAAGGAGCACATACTTGCGTCGCTTTTCCTGACGGGCGATGTTATTTCAATACGACAGGAAATCCGGGAATGGCAACTGCCGGAAGCGGGGATGTATTGACCGGAATCATTTTAGGGCTATTGGCAAGGGGGTATACTTCTGCCGAAGCTTGTGTGCTGGGGGTTTATATTCATGGACTAGCCGGAGATTATGCGGCTAAGAAGAATGGATATGAATCTTTGATTGCCGGAGATATTACCGAGTATCTTGGGAAAGCATTTCTTACATTAAAAAATGGTTGCCTTACGAATAATGATTATTTTTGAGGACCTTTTAACACAAATTATTATCGATCATGAAAAAATATCTGGGATTTGTTTTATTATTTGTTTACCTGTTTACTGCACAGGGATGGGCATTCCCCAAAGATGATAAAAAGAAATATACTGAGGGTGCCGGGGTCGGGATTGTTTATTCATTGCCTCGTACAGGTGTGCGTGTTACCGTTACTGCGAGTTGTGAGAAAGTATTTCGTGGTCCCTATTATCAATTTGCCGAGAAATACCTTAACATGAAGAATGCGGCTGTATCCGATTTTGAGAATTGGAAGATTAAATCGATACAGTTGAACGTTTTTAGTGAAGCTGATCCTGCTCATACTTATCCTGCTACAGGAGCGAATGCTGCTTTGGTAAATGTTACCTCCGAGGGAATATTGGGTGGAATTAATCAACCGGTAGTTGAGGTAGCAAAACCTGTCTTTACTTCTGAAAATATAGCTCTGGATCCAACTCCTCGTATCATTTTTCCGGAATTATTAGTGAATGATTTCTTTAAATTGGAAAGTGATTCAGGGAAAGCTAAAAGACCGATTCCTCAGACTTTAGAAGAAAGAGCAAAGGTTATTGCTCACGAGCTTGCGAGATTGGGAAAACGCAAAGCTAAGATGCTCACCGGAGATTATGAAAAGATGCTTCCTGACGGAGAAGCCTTTCATGTGATGGTGGATGAAGTTAGTAAACTTGAAGAAGAATACGTGGCGATGTTTATGGGGAAAAGTTTCCGCTATACACGTCAATATGTTTTTAATGTTATTCCTTCAGCTGAAGGTAAAGAACCCGTTTTCCGTTTTAGTCCGGATAAAGGGGTGCTTCAGAAGAATGAACAGAACGGAAATCCTGTATTTGTCGAATATCAACCTGAAGAGATACAACTGCTAAAGCAAAATACAACTGATCAGTCTCAGAATGTCGGAGGTGAGTTATTCTATCGTGTGCCGGTAAATACATTAGTAAAGGTTACTGACGGAAACGGTGTACTTGCTTCATCCCGATTCCCAATCGCTCAATTCGGATCTATACTTCCTATTCCTGTTCAATTGCTCGACGGAAACTATAGCATTCAACTTGATCCGCTAACCGGTACGATTAAATCAATTCAAAAGAAGAAAGTAGAAGGAAAATAGGTTTCTTTTCTGCTTTTCGAATATAATTTGATTAAAAACGGGCACTGATGATAAGACATCGGTGCCCGTTTTAATTTTAGATGATTGATGGGTATTGGTAAAGGTGGTATCTTTTTTTAAAGGTATATGTATTTTTTAATGAATTTACTCTTTATGACGTCACTCATCTTCAGAAGAAGTTTATTTTGCTATTTTTAGCGGAAAAATAATAATCTCAAAAGTTTACTATGGATAAATTGCGCAAAACGCTGCGGGACTCTAAATTAGCTCGCTGGTCTGCTTTAGCTGTTGTTGCATTTACAATGCTCTGTGGCTATTACCTGACCGATGTAATGGCACCTCTTAAAGGATTACTGGAAGGTCAGTTACAATTGAACAGTACTGAGTACGGATTTTTCACAAGTGATTATGGCTGGTTTAATGTTTTCTTGCTCATGTTGATTATTGGCGGAATCATTCTTGATAAAATGGGTGTTCGTTTTACCGGGATGATGGCTGCCACTGTAATGGTTATAGGTACATTTATCAAATATTGGGCGGTTTCTACTCATTCACTCGATGGCGTTATTTGGAATGTTATCGGATTCAATGTCAAAGCACAAGTGATGATTGCAGCTCTTGGGTTTGCAATATTTGGAGTTGGAATTGAAGTTGCCGGGATTACGGTCTCAAAAATTATTGTGAAATGGTTTAAAGGGAAAGAGATGGCTCTGGCAATGGGACTTGAAATGGCGACTGCACGTTTGGGAACAGCTCTTGCTCTTTCTACTTCCGTTCCGATTGCAAAATCATTTGGTCATGTTTCTGCTCCAATCCTTGTTTGTCTTATTATGCTTTGTATCGGATTGATTGCTTTCTTTATCTACACATTCATGGATAAGAGGCTTGATGCTTCAGAAGCTGCTCATAATGCTGCAAATAATATTGTGGATGAAGAAGAGGAATTTAAGATTTCTGATATTTTAAAAATTATATCTAATAAGGGGTGGTGGTTTATTGCCATTCTTTGTGTATTGTTCTATTCTGCTGTTTTCCCTTTCCTGAAATATGCTACCGATTTAATGGTGCAGAAATTTCATGTGAATGAAGATTGGGCAGGGATCATTCCTGCAATGCTTCCTTTTGGAACAATCTTGTTGACTCCTTTCTTTGGGAATCTTTACGATCGGAAAGGGAAGGGAGCGACTATTATGATTATCGGTGCTATCCTTTTAATCTTTGTTCATTTACTCTTTACAATTCCGTTCCTGAATAGTCCTCTTATTGCTATTGTTTTGATTATTATTCTTGGAATCGGGTTTTCTCTTGTCCCTTCTGCAATGTGGCCTTCAGTGCCTAAGATTATTCCTGAAAATCAATTGGGAACAGCCTATGCATTGATCTTTTGGGTGCAGAACTGGGGACTAATGGGGGTTCCTGCATTAATCGGATGGGTTTTGGATGCCTATTGTAAGACAGGAGAAGTAATGAAAGATGGTGTTTTAACTCCAACTTACAATTATACTATTCCGATGTTAATCTTTACTTGTTTAGGGGTAACTGCTCTTATTTTTGCATTCCTTCTGAAGATTGAAGATCGTAAAAAAGGATATGGTCTTGAGTTGCCTAATATTATTAAGAAATAAGAATAGTTGCAGGTGTAATCGTTTATAATAATTGATTTACGCTAGTGCAATAATGAAAGCGTTGTTTCGAATTAGACGAAACAACGCTTTTTTTGATTTATCTCATGTATTAAAGTCATAATAAATTGTAACTTTATTTTGAATTTAGAAAACGTTTAACCAAAATAATGAAGTTGTTATGAGTAGTGAAATAAAGAATCTTGATCCCCAAAGTTTATGGGAGAATTTTTATTCTCTGACACAGACACCACGTCCTTCTAAAAAAGAAGAGAAAATACAGGAGTTCTTATATAATTTTGGAGTTCAGCATGGTCTTGAAACAATCAAAGATGAAGTTGGAAATATAATCATTCGTAAGCCGGCTACCCCGGGGATGGAAGATCGAATGGGAGTTATTTTTCAGGGACATCTGGATATGGTTCCTCAAAAAAATGAAGGGACAGATCACAACTTTGAAACTGATCCTATTCCGGCTTATATTGAGGGCGAATGGGTAAAAGCAAAAGGAACAACTCTGGGAGCTGATAATGGAATAGGGGTATCTGCTGCGATGGCAGTTCTTGCCTCTAAAGATATAGCTCACGGACCGGTTGAGGCTTTGTTTACCTGTGATGAAGAAACCGGAATGACCGGAGCTTCTAATTTGAAAGCCGGTGTTTTGAAAGGAGATATCTTGTTGAACGTCGATTCTGAAGACGAAGGCGAATTGTATGTAGGCTGTGCCGGTGGTGTTGATGCTACTGCTTATTTTGAATACTCAAAGGAATTGGTTCCATCTGACCATCATGCTTTTTCTGTAAGTATTACAGGATTAAAAGGCGGACATTCGGGAATGGATATAAATCTGGGACGTGGAAATGCCAATAAAATATTTTTCCGTCTTCTAAAAGAGTTGAATTATTTATATGGGGCACGTCTTGCTTCTATTTCGGGTGGGAGTCTTCGCAATGCAATCCCTCGTGAAGCTTTCGGCGTAATTACTATTGATCAGTCTCATGTGGATGACGTTCATGACTTTATTGCAAAATTTGAAGCTACCGTAAGAAATGAACTTTCCGGAGTTGAACCTCATATTAATATTAAGGTTGAATCGGCTGAAATGCCCGAATATTTGATTGATGCTACCACTCAGGTCATGCTGACTCACGCTGTAAGAGCATGTCCGCACGGGGTACTCCGAATGAGTAATTCGGTTCCCGGATTGGTTGAAACTTCCAATAACCTGGCCCTCGTTAAATCTTTCGCAGATAAGCAAATCATTGTTGTGGGTTGCTTGCTTAGAAGTTCTGTAGATACTGCAAAAGAGTCCATGGCATCAAGACTTGAATCTGTGTTCGCTTTGGCAGGTGCTGAAATTGAATTTACAGGTTCTTATCCGGGTTGGAAACCCAACATGGATTCACCGATCCTGAAAACAATGAAAGATGTATATTACAAAATGTACGGTAAAACTCCGGAGGTTAAAGCAATTCATGCAGGATTGGAATGTGGAATCTTAGGTGGAGCATATCCTCATTGGGATATGATTTCTTTCGGACCGACTATCCGTCATCCTCATTCTCCGGATGAAAGCGTGAATATTCCTTCTGTTCAAAAATTCTGGAACTTTCTGATTGAAACATTGAAGAATATTCCGGTAAAAGCATAATCGATTGGAACTGAAGTTTTAGATCTGCATATCGAATTAATAAGAAAAGGCTGCCTATGAAGAGCAGCCTTTTTTCGTATGAGAATATATTGACATTATTTATTCTTAAAACAGGGGGATGAGTATTCCTTTAAACTTATATGTTCGTAATCAATGAGAAGTGAAATAATTCTATTCAGGGAGGCGATATGTTCCTTGAAACTTATTCGGTAAGAATAAATAACTCCTGAATTGGCTGGCTGGGGTAAAATCTTCGCATTACCAACTACCGCCTGCACCCCCGCCTCCGAAATCTCCTCCTCCGAATCCTCCGAAGTCGCTAAAACTAT
>JAUZOB010000259.1 GCA_030706665.1 Bacteroidota bacterium | reverse complement strand
TATTTTAACAATATTGAAGATTTGTTTTCTTAAGGTTTTGTTAAAATCACCTTTTTGACTTTATAGGATTATGATTTTTTTACATCTCCGTTCATTTTATTCACCGTATATTATCAAACAAAGAATTGAAATATAGTACTTTTACGAACTATTATATAGCAAACATCACTTTATGAAGATTCATTTTTATAAATATCAGGGAGCCGGAAACGATTTTGTCTTAATTGACAATCGGAATCATCAGTTTGACGGGTCAAACAATAAACTCGTAAATCAGATGTGCGACCGACGCTTTGGAATTGGAGCAGACGGACTAATGCTACTGGAAAATCATGATACTCTTGATTTCACCATGCGATATTTTAATTCCGACGGACGCGAAGCAAGCATGTGTGGCAACGGAGGGCGCTGTATTGTAGCTTTTGCCAAACGACTGGGATTAATCAACCATTCAACTGCTTTTATGGCTGTCGACGGAGAACATGAAGCATCGATCGATGAGAAGGAGCTCGTTAATCTCAGAATGATTGACGTTAAACAAATTGAAATCGGCGACGATTATTATTTTCTAAATACCGGATCCCCCCATTACGTGCGTTTTGTTGACGACATCAACACTATCAACGTTGTAGAGGAAGGGAAAAAAGTCAGATACAATGATCGCTTTCGTGCAGAAGGGACCAACGTCAACTTTGTAGAGATTGTTGGAAACAGCATAAAAGTATTTACCTATGAACGAGGCGTTGAAGATGAAACACTGGCTTGCGGAACGGGGATTACAGCATCCGCTATTTGTGCAGGAATCAAGACAAATCAAACAAAAGCAAGTTTTCCTGTTTTAGCAAAAGGAGGAAATCTGGAAGTCTCATTTGAAAAAGCAGGCGAGGGCTTTACGAATATTTATCTTAAAGGACCTGCGACTTATGTTTTTGAAGGTGAATTCACCATTTAACCCCAATAAACACATACGATGAAAATAGAAGTTAGAAAGCCCACCGAAGAAGAAATAAAACTGGCACTAAGATGGGATACATGGGAAGAGGATACCTGTCAGTTCCCTTGGTATTATTTCACGAAGGAGATCACCTATATTGTCGAAGGAGAAGCCATTGTTACAGACAACGAAGGGAATAAAGTTCAATTTGGAGCAGGTGACTGGGTTATCTTTGATGAAGATCTGGAGTGCACTTGGGATATTCGCAAAAAGATAAAAAGACATTATCACTTCGAAGAGTTATAATTCCTACCTATCAGGTACATTAAACCATTTAACCGACAATTCTTCCGGGTTATATGATTCGATGTATCTGATAGCATCTTCAACATCATCCGCCACATAATAGAGTTTGCGATATTCCGCTTTGGCAAAGTTCTCATTATAGGCATTCTCAAACTGAGCGAAGAGGGATGAATAGAAATTAGCGGAATTGATAAAAACCACCGGTTTATTATGGTAATGCAGTTGTTTGAGGGTTATCACCTCTAATATTTCTTCCAATGTTCCGAAGCCTCCCGGCAAAGCAATAAAAGCATCGGATCTCTTTCGAAGAAGATATTTCCGATCTCGCATATTCTCAGTGACTATCAGCTCATGAGCACTATCCGTGGCAAGATGATGGTCATGAATCAGACGAGGTATAACACCTGTCACCTTCGCTCCGGCTTCCCTTGCCGCTTTAGCCGTTGCTTCCATCAGCCCGACATTCGATCCGCCATTAACGAGGCTATGTCCATGTTCACCAATTAATCTTCCCAACTTAGCAGCATCCTCAAAAAAGCATTCCCGAATCCCATTGCTCGAAGAACAAAAGACACAAATATTCATCTTTTCCATTTCCTTCCTTACATTAACTCAACCACATCAAATTAATATCTGCCCACAATCTGCCTGCATATGATTAAAACATCGTCAAACGCCCAATGACCAAAGCATTCTGCACTACAAAGATACAAAGAGCCAGCATAACTTTATCATCAAGCAATTCCAACAAACAGTTTAACGATCCTTCTAATAAATTCCGGAGATGCTCCTTCATATAAAAAAGAAGATGCTGCTTCGATAAACGAAACAGCATCTTTATTATCTTATTTTCACAGATTAAACAGTGACGATCAATGCCTTAACTATTAAATCAAGAATTATGCATCGATATTAGCATATGTGGCATTGTCCTCAATAAACTTCTTACGAGGCGGAACATCATCACCCATAAGCATTGAGAATACATAATCCGCTTCAGCTGCATTTTCAATAGTTACCTGACGAAGAGTACGCGATTCCGAAGACATGGTAGTATGCCAAAGCTGCTCTGCATTCATTTCTCCAAGACCTTTATATCGCTGAATATGCATATTGCTTTCTTTTCCTTCTCCCCAATCATCAACCAATCTTTGTCGTTGCTGCTCAGACCATGCATATGACTCTTTTTTCCCTTTTCTGATTAAATACAAAGGAGGAGTCGCAATATACAAATGACCATTTTTAATGATATCCTGCATATATCTAAAGAAGAAAGTCATGATCAAGGTAGCGATATGACTACCATCGACATCGGCATCGGTCATGATGATAATCTTGAAATAACGCAACTTCTCAAGATTAAGAGCTTTTGCATCGTCTTCTGTTCCGACAGATACACCCAATGCCGTAAAGATATTTCGAATTTCTTCACTCTCGAATACCTTATGCTGCATTGCCTTTTCAACGTTAAGGATTTTACCTCTCAATGGAAGGATAGCCTGGGTTCGACGGTCACGTCCCTGCTTTGCAGTTCCACCGGCAGAATCACCTTCGACAAGGAATATCTCACAAAGCGTAGGGTCCTTTTCAGAGCAATCCGCAAGTTTACCGGGCAATCCGCCTCCGGATAATACATTCTTACGTTGTACCAGCTCTCTTGCTTTTCTTGCAGCATGACGTGCCTGAGCAGCAAGAATCACCTTATTGACGATTGAGCGGGCATCTTTGGGATTCTCTTCCAGATAATTGGCAAGCATTTCACTAACAGCCTGGTCAACAGCAGCAGTAACATCCGAGTTTCCCAATTTTGTTTTAGTCTGCCCTTCAAACTGTGGCTCCTGAACTTTAACAGAAATAACCGCAGTTAATCCTTCACGAAAGTCATCTCCACTAATATCAAATTTCAGCTTAGAGAGCATTCCCGATTGCTCGGCATAATTTTTCAAGGTACGGGTTAGTCCACGCCTAAAACCGGTAAGATGGGTTCCCCCTTCAATCGTATTGATATTATTAACGTAAGAAAAGACATTTTCAGTAAAGGAAGTATTATATCTTAAAGACAATTCGACAGGAACATTATTCTTCTCTGTTGAAATATGAATTGTTTCATCGATCAGCTTTTCACGATTCCCCTCAAGGTATTCAACAAATTCCTTTAGTCCTTTTTCAGATAAGAATATTTCTTTTTTAAATGCTCCATCTTCATTGACGTCACGTCTATCGGTAAGAGACAATTTAACACCGGCATTCAAAAAAGCCAATTCTCTTAGACGCCCCTGTAGAATATCATATTTAAAGGTAGTAGTTGAGAATATGTCTCCATCGGGATGGAACGTGATAACAGTACCTGTCTGATCAGTTTCACCTATAACTTTTACGTCATAGAGAGGTTTTCCCCGTTGAAATTCCTGAACCCAGATTTTACCATCACGATATACTTCTGCACGTAAATGATTGGAAAGAGCATTTACACACGACACCCCTACTCCATGTAATCCACCTGAAACTTTATAAGAATCTTTATCGAATTTACCTCCGGCATGAAGAACCGTTAATACAACTTCGAGCGCAGATTTCTTTTCTTTTGAATGATAAGCAGTAGGAATTCCCCGGCCATCATCTCTAACCGTTATAGAATTATCTTCATTGATGGCAACTTCAATATGCTTACAATAACCGGCTAACGCTTCGTCAATTGAATTATCAACGACTTCATAGACCAGATGATGCAGACCTTTTTCATTAATATCGCCAATATACATGGCAGGGCGTTTACGCACTGCTTCCAGACCTTCGAGTACTTGAATACTGTCTGCAGAGTATTCCGCACTGTTGTTGTTTTTATTTTCTAATTCACTCATTCAATTTTATTTAAAATCTCAGAAACCCTCAGCCTGTCATTTCCGATAAAGGTTAAAAACCGAACAATCATTCTATATATTCTTCGGAATCAAAACAGCAATACTCAAGACACAAGCAAACTTAAGAGTTTAGACTTGAAATTCAACACCTTACTCTTACATGCAAGCCTTCCGACCGCAACATGCAAATATAGGAAAAATACTCCGGAAAGCGATATAATTAAGAGACAGACAGACTCCATTTTTAAGAAAAATTGAATAGTGATAGAATATGAATTTGAATCAACGAATCTTCCTCAGTCATCATCATCATTCTCAGTTTCGATTAAATCATCTGCCAGATTTTCCTGACTGGTCTCACCGTAATAATAGATAATCAATTTAACTCTGCCTCTGGTAAAATCGATTCGTCCCACATCAATGCGATTAATCTTAAGTCCGGTTCTATCTTCCAGATCCAAAATCAATTGCTTTCTTTTATCGGGTTGAATCAATAGGAGATTTTCGTAAATAATAGTTTTATGTGATTCGTGCTTATAAAGAGACAATCTTTCTAATACAAAAATCATAAGAATAACAGCCAGATTTGCAAACAAAAGCTCGATGAGACTATCCAATCCGCTTGCCAATGCATTGATCACCGAAAGGCCTATAACGACAAACAGGAAGGTCATTTCTTTAATCGGTATAGTAATGGTTCGATAGCGAAGTATTCCGAATACAGCGAAAAGCCCCAAGGCAAACCCAATCTGCAAATTTACATTTGCCATTAAATAGCACATA
>JAUZOB010000258.1 GCA_030706665.1 Bacteroidota bacterium | reverse complement strand
CGATCCTGAATGATTGTTTGTCCTGATTTGCGGATATCCAGAACCTGACTAAAACGATTGTTTAGAAAGTAAATCTGCAGGTTAAATGACCATCGTTGCATATCGTTGTAGAAATCATTTAGATAGGGGTTTTCATCGGCGTATTCATAATGGGGAATCCATCCGTAATGTTTTGCCAACAAACCGGTTAATGTGGTTTTCCCTGATCCGATATTTCCTCCGATAGCGATATGCATAACTCAAATTTTATAATTTCTGCAAAAGTATGAATTAATTTTCCCTGTCCTCTGGCTGTTGAAAACTTTTACTGCTGACTGGTTATGATCTCAAGGAGCGTATCCAGATATTGCCGGTCATTGGCTAAACGTGGAATCTTATTCTGTCCTCCTAATTTGTTGCGTTGTTTCATCCAGGTGTAAAAGGTCCCTTGGGGAGCTATTACAACCTTTGGTATTTCTAGTGTCGTGTCCTTGTGACGTTTGGCTTCATAGTCGGAGTTAAGCGTTTTTAGTGCGTCATCGAGGATTGAGGTAAATCGCTCAAGATCGTCGGGCATCTTTTCAAATTCGATGATCCATTGATGAGCCCCTTTTTGCTTTGTACTCATGAATATCGGTCCGGCGCTATATTCGCTGATGATAGCACCTGTTCGTTCGGTCGCAATTTTCAATGCATTTTCAGCATTGTCGATAATCAGTTCCTCGCCAAAAGCATTGATAAAGTGTTTGGTCCTTCCGGTAATTTTAATTCTAAAGGGGGAGGTTGAGGTAAATGTAACCGTGTCGCCGATCAGATATCTCCAGAGCCCACCGTTGGTGGAAATTACAAGGGCGTAGTTTTTCCCTGTTTCAACTTCGTCGATTGAAAGCACGTCCGGATCATTACTCCCAAATTGGTCCATCGGGATAAATTCATAGTAAATGCCATAATCAAGCATCAATAACATGTCATCTCTTTGGGGCTCATCCTGAATGCCAAAGAAACCTTCGGAGGCATTGTATGCTTCCATGTAATGCATGTCGGGTGACGGGAATAATGTGTTGTATTGTTCGCGATAAGGATCGAATCTTACCCCTCCGTGAATAAAAACTTCGAGATTCGGCCAGACTTCGTGGATATTCTTCTTTCCGGTTACTTCAAGCACCCGTCTGAGCAGAACCAAATACCACGAGGGAACACCTGCGATTGCCGTTACATTTTCATTTATGCTGTTCGAAATAATCTTTTCGACTTTTTCTTCAAATTCGTGAATCAAGGCGATTTCAGTGGAAGGCGTTCTTCGGAACTCGGTCCAGAAGGGGACGTTCTCAATGAGGATTGCTGAAAGATCTCCGTAATAGGAATTATTGTGAATATTGTTTACGGTATGACTGCCGCCCAAAGTGAGCGTTTTTCCCATAAGGACCTTATTGCCGGGATAATTGCGGTTGTAAAGAGCGAGTACGTCGCGTAACCCTCTGAAATGACAGCTTTCCAATGCATCTTTACTGACAGGAATAAATTTGCTTTTATTGTTGGTTGTGCCGGATGATTTTGCAAACCACTTAATTTCTCCCGGCCAGAGTAAATTTGATTCCCCCATACGCGACCGATCTATGTAAGGTTTAATCTCTTCGTAGGTCTGAAGTGGGATACGTTCTTTAAATTGTTCTATGGATCGTATGGATTGAAAATCGTATTTGATACCCCATTCGGTATCTCTCGATTTTTTAATCATGTTAAGAAGTGCTTCGCGCTGTACTTCAAGTGGATATTTTTTGAAAAGGTCGATCTGGTATATCCTTTTAATGTTTACCCAGTTGACGATTGAATTCAGGATCGGCATTGCTGTAGAGGTTTTTAAGCTTTTAATCTCAAAAGTAGGAAAAAATAGGCTGTTTGATTTTTGAGCTGAAGATTTTTCTACTTTTACAAAGTAAAATGGATAAAGAATAATTACATGAATTTTTTGGATATAGTATTGCTCGTAATACTGGCTGGCGCAGCCGTTAAAGGTTGGCGTAATGGTATTATTTCGGAAATTGTTTCTTTGGGAGCATTGATTGTCGGAGTATGGGGCGCAATCCTCTTCTCACATTTGGTGGCCTCTGTTATTACAAGTGTTACGGGAAAACATTCGGTTCTCTTGGGAACTATTGCATTTCTGCTCACTTTTATCCTTATTTTGGTCCTGGTTCATATGTTTGGCGCATTTGTCGAGAGTATGATTAAAAAAGTAGCGCTTGGACCGGTAAATAGAGCCCTTGGTGCAACTTTCTCGTTGATGAAATGGGCATTCCTGCTAAGTATCTTATTTTATATCCTGAATGGAATTGATAGCCATTCCAAAATAATCTCACAGGAAACTAAGAAAGAATCGTTGTTTTATAGTCCGGTTGTTTGTGTGGCTCCGTTAACTTTCCCTTTTCTGAAAGAAGAATTCAACGATTTGACATCCAAAAAGCCACAATTGGAAAAGAAAAACCATAAATAACAACTCTATTTGTCATCCGGCATAAAAGTATTTTTTTAATGAAAAATTTTGTTGAAGAGCTTACGTGGCGGGGAATGATTCACAGTATCATGCCCGGAACTGAAGAACAATTAAATAAAGAGATGTCCACTGCTTATGTGGGAATCGACCCTACTGCCGACTCATTGCATATCGGTCACCTGGTGGGAGTCATGATGTTGAAGCATTTTCAGGTATGCGGTCATAAACCACTCGTTTTGGTTGGCGGAGCTACTGGTATGATTGGTGACCCTTCCGGTAAATCGCAAGAACGTAATCTGCTAGATGAACAAACACTTAGACATAATCAGGAGTGTTTGAAACAACAACTTTCTCACTTCCTTGACTTTGAGTCGGATGCCCCCAATGCTGCAGAAATGGTGAACAACTATGACTGGATGAAAGATTTTTCTTTCCTGGACTTTATCAGGGACGTCGGAAAACATATTACTGTCAATTATATGATGTCAAAAGATTCTGTGAAGAAACGCTTGAGCAGCGATAGCAGTGCCGGCATGTCTTTTACAGAATTTACCTATCAGCTGGTGCAGGGATATGACTTCCTTAATCTTTACAGGACTAAGAATTGCAAATTACAAATGGGAGGTTCTGATCAGTGGGGAAACATTACTACCGGTACTGAATTGATCCGCAGAATCGAGGGGGGAGAAGCATTTGCGTTGACTTGCCCTCTGATTACTAAAGCTGACGGAAAGAAATTCGGGAAGACAGAGCAGGGGAATATATGGCTTGATCCCAAACGTACCACCCCTTATCGTTTTTATCAGTTTTGGCTCAATACCTCTGATGACGATGCAGAACGTTATATCCGTATTTTCACTCTTTTACCGGCTGAAGAGATTGATCAACTGACTGAGCAACACAGACAGGCACCAGAACAACGAATTTTACAGAAAAAGCTGGCCGAAGAGGTTACGGTGATGATTCATTCCCGTCAGGATTATGAGGCTGCTGTCGAGGCTTCTCAGATTTTATTTGGAAAAGGAACTACCGAACAACTTCGTAAATTGGATGTGGATACTTTTCTGGCCGTTTTTGAAGGAGTTCCTCAGTTTTATATAAGTAAGAGCGAACTTGATTCAGGGATCAACGTGACTGATCTTTTGGCTGACCGGACTCAGGTCTTTCCTTCCAAAGGGGAATTACGCAGAACGGTACAAGGCAATGGGTTGAGCATCAATAAAGAAAAAGTGTCTGCTACAGATCTGATTATTGATTCTTCATCTTTGATCGGGGAAAAATATTTATTGGTTCAGAAAGGGAAAAAAAATTACTTCCTGTTGATTGCGGAATAATACTTGTCTAAAGATAAACTGGTAAAGAGCCGGGGAAATGTTAATCATTTTTCCGGCTCTTTAATTATTTAGACAGGAGCTCATGACTTATTCCCTGATATAAATGCCAACACTGATGTGCTATGCTTTTGTTACATTGAATGAATAATTTTATGTATGTGGATAAGGCAGCTGCTTCTTATTGGTTTTTCATCGCTATAATCGTTACTGCTGATATCATTACCGGAAATTTTAATACAAGTTGCAAATTTGAGAAGTAATTATTTTTTACCTTTGAACAGCACAGTACAGGATAATGATAGAATCGTCTCTCGATTTAGAAAGTATTTTCCGGGAAGAGGAGTAAGATGAGAAAAGATTGGGAACGAAAATTAAGATTACTTCTTCATTATTGCATCTGATAAACTTTTTACAAACCATTCATAACGCAACACTGATTTATGAAAAAGAAAGGATTTCTATTATTGTTACTGAGTTTCTCAATGCTGACGGGATGGTCGGTTGATATGAGAACCTCATTAAAACTCTGGTATAAAGAGCCGGCAAAAGATTGGATGACCCAAGCCCTTCCAATCGGGAACGGATACATGGGAGCGATGATCTTTGGCTCTGTCGGGGAAGAACAGATTCAGATTGCCGAAGAATCTCTCTGGAGTGGAGGCCCTGGAAGTAACTCTGATTACAATGGAGGTATTCGAAAAGATGCATGGAAGAGTCTCGAGCCGATTCGAGATCTTTTACGACAGAAGAAATATAACGAAGCAGATAATTTGGCTTCGCAAACTCTGACCGGAATTACTCATGAGGTGAAGGGATCGACTTATGGTGACTTCGGAGCTCAACAAACGATGGGTGATTTATTTGTAAAAGTGAGCCAAAATGGAGATGTTAAGAATTACAGAAGGGAGTTGGATCTTACGAATTCTATTGCTCGTGTGTCTTATATCGCAGGCAATGTGATGCATAAAAGGAGCTTTTTTGCTTCTTATCCGAAAAGAGTGTTGGTCTTCCGGTTTGAAAATAATGCTCCTGCCGGAACAGATTATCAAATTGCGTTTAAGTCCCCTCATCAAAAGATTT
>JAUZOB010000257.1 GCA_030706665.1 Bacteroidota bacterium | reverse complement strand
TTTCAATAAAAACTTTGATATTACTAAATCAAGTCTCCATTTAATATTTTTCATTGTCATTGGGGAAATCCCGTTGTTTGACATCTGTGACGTACTGTCCAACTCCATCGGTAATTACCTTATAAAGATCAGCATATTGACGGAGAAATTTGGGTTTGAGATTTTGAGTCATTCCTAACATGTCCTGAGCAACAAGAACTTGTCCGTCAACTGCATCTCCTGCTCCGATGCCTATAATGGGGATATGAAGCTTTTTAGCTACTTGCGCTGCAAGGTCAGAGGGAATCTTTTCAAGGGTTATTGCAAAGCATCCGATTTCTTCTAATTCATGTGCATCGCTCATAAGCTTTGCAGCTTCTGCCTCATCTTTTGCCCTGACTCCGAAAGTCCCGAATTTGTTAATGGATTGGGGCGTAAGACCGAGATGTCCCATAACCGGTATCCCTGCGTCTATAATTTTCTTGACGGTATCTATAATTTCGACCCCTCCTTCAAGTTTGAGCGCATCACATCCGCTTTTTTGCATGATATGAATCGCGTTTCGTACTCCTTCGGTCGGATTTACCTGATAAGTGCCGAAAGGCATATCGCAAACAACCAGGGCACGTTTTACACCCCGCACCACAGAAGCTGCATGATATATCATCTGATCAATTTCCATGGGCAAGGTTGTTTTATTCCCGGCCATGACATTCGAGGCGGAATTAGGAGTAGCGCTTTTCAAACGTGAGAAGAGGCGTGTTGAATTAACTGAGGTGGGAGAGAAGTTATTGCCCTATGCTAAGCTGGTATTGTCAAACATACAGGATGTTTCGGCAGCTGTTCAGGATGTGAATGAGATGCGTGTCGGATCTTTGCGTATTGGCGGCATATTTAGTTTGTGCTCTCTTTTAACTGATACGCTGGTCGATTTTTCTGTAAAGTTTCCGGGAATTAAAGTCAAAATGGTTTGTAAATCAGGGAGACGTTTGTTTGAAATGCTTCAAAATAATGAACTTGATTTTGCTCTTACCTTTGAGTCACCTGTTAAGGATGATCTGTTGGATAGTATCGAACTGTTTCACTCTCCGTTATCGGTTATTGTGCATAAGAATCATCCTTTGGCAAAACTGGATAAAATATCCTTGAACTCGTTACGGGGATATTCCCTGGCTCTTCCGGAAAGAGGAATGCATGTGCGGGATATCCTGGAGGAACGTTTCCCGGATATTATGCAAAACCTGAAAGTCCAACTGGAGTTGAATGATGTCAATATTCTATACCAGCTAATCAATACGAACCATTGGATTTCCATTATGCCTCAGTCTACGGAGAGGGATGACGAGAACCTACGGGCAGTCAAATTAAATGAATCCAATACAGACGTACAGGCAGCCCTTTATTGTAGAAAAGGGAGCTATTACAGGAATGCAGCAAAAGTATTCATAGAGATGCTTCAGAAAAGTCTGAGTGAAAACGTTGCAATCTATTTCTTAAAGAACAAGATTTAAATACTAATTGCTGCTAATTTTATAAACGTAAGATAAGCTTCTTAAAGCTTGTTGTAATCTGAATATTGAAAATACTAGTCATCATGAAAAAGACAAGGATAACTTTTGTTAAAGGTCTTCTATTACTCTGTTTCGTTAGTATAACCGAGATCCTTTTTGCACAACCGGATTTTGGACTTGATAATGGAGTTCTGCATATTCGGCAGGATCTGACTCGTGGCGGTGCAATCTCTTACATCTCAAAATCAGGGGTTGATAGGAATATTGTTAATATCTCAGATGAGGGACGTTATGTTCAGCAATCATATTATGCCGGGAAAAGTTTGAATCGGAAATCAGATGGTCAAAGTCCCGATTGGTCCCCCTGGTCCTGGAATCCGATACAAGTTGGGGATGCATACCGGAACCGTGCACAGATCCTGGATTATAAAAAAACGGCAAATACCCTGTATGTGAAATGTATTCCTATGCAATGGGATATGAATAACAAACCGGCCGAGGCAGAGATGGAACAGTGGACTGAGTTATCAGGGAATGTTCTGAAGATTAAAAATAAGTTGACTTGCCATCGTACTGATAGCATTTATGGAGAAAATATTCCACTGGATCAGGAACTGCCAGCTGTTTATCCTGTTTCTGCACTCAAGAATCTATATTCTTATTTTGGAAATGCACCCTTTACAGGTGCTTCGCTTGATAATCCAAAGGTTGTTAATCTTTCAAGTGGCTTCTGGGGAACGTATAAAAATGAGATGGTCTCTGAAAACTGGATGGCCTTTGTGGATGACAATCAGTGGGGGATAGGTGTTTACTGCCCAATTACAAGGAACTTTCTGGCAGGGATGGCCGGGAAGGAAGGAGGTGAAACACTCGATAGTTCTACTTGCTATATCGCCCCGGTAAAAAAGGAATCATTCAATAAGAATACAGTTTTTGAATATGAATATTTTCTTGTCATTGGAAGTTTGAAGAATATTCGTGATACCATTTATCAGATCCATAATCAGGCTCATCGCAATGCCCGGAATCGTTTTTAGTGATTTGTATTGATAGTCTTTTGAAAGGCCAGTCGTTCGGTGCCATCCTGAATGTAAATAATGCCGCATTGTGTGAATCCGTTCTTCAGCAGAAGATTTTGCATGATAAGATTCTTGCGATGCGTATCTATTCTTATGTTCTTGCAATGGTCAAAGCACCATTTCAGACTTTCTGATGCGATCCCTTTTTGTTTGCCGTTTGAACCCATTCGGTGGATTACTCCATAGGGTTCATCATTTAACCATTGTCCTTCATAGATGTTTGAATATGTCGGATCATCTCCTTCGATAAAACAAAAAGTTCCGACTATTTGTCCCTGCTCATTTTCACATACAAAGCTATGACCATTTTCAATTTCTTTGGAGATTAACTCGACAGAAGGATACCCATTTATCCATTGAACGGTGTTTCCATTTTTTCGCATAATATTTCGAGCGCAATCATAGATCTCCATTACTACACTCAAATCTTTCTGTTCTGTCTTTCTGATATTCATAGTTGTAAGGTGAAATACAAATAATTCCCTCTTTGATTTAAATAACTTCAGTTCCTTAAAATAGAAATAATAAATAGCAATCTTTTCCAAATAGTAAATTAGTTGATTTTTCAGTCTACTGATATAACTTGTATTGTGAAATTCCTTTTATAATCTCCAGAAATTATTTTACCCCTCTTCTGAATAATCAATTTGTGTATATAAATGCGCATTTTATTGATTTATCCATTTTGACTTGTCCTATAAATTTAGCAATTAATATTTTACATGGGAATTCTTTGAAAAAATGATTCAAAACGAGATTGATTTTAACTGTTGAGGATGGGTAGATCAAAATAAGATTTCTCAGATACATTGTTAGTTCAATAATGTTATGTTGCTTGTTAATAATCAAAATTAATACTAACTAAATGGAGAAAACTAAATTTAATCATCGTGTTTTTCATTTGAGGAAAGATAAAGTAAGGAATTGCCTATTAATCGCTGTTGCTTTCCTATTGCTTTGTTCCATCGAGTCAAAAGGAGAAAGTCATTGCCAAAATTGTTGCTCTTCCCCTTCGAAAGAGAAAATTGGCTCTCCTGATTTATCAAAGCCTTTAGTAAAATGGACTTTAAATTCAAGTGATACAAAGATCTGTATGGGCGTAGGAACGGATCAGAAATTATATATCTACGAATTAAGAAGTCCTTCTTTAGGGTGGAATTGGACTAAAACGCCATCAATTTTCCCCTTCGTTAAAAGGATTGATGTGGATGGAATTCAATATACGCCCAATTGGGTCTATCAAAACAGTAAAATTGAAAAAAGAGATGGAACTGAATTGACAATCGTTTTTAAAAATGAGAATCCTTCGCTTGAGTTGAAATCCGTTTGGAAGGCTCATAAAGGTCCTGGGCCAATTCATCACTCAATGTTTATAAAAAATAATTCAGGGAAGATGATCACGATTTATGGGCAGGAGAGCTTTGATCTGCATATTGTTAACCCTGGAAAGGATTCAAAGGTCGTTTATGTAAATGATGATAGAGGCTTGCCTGATGAAACAGGAGTATATCAGGTTCCACTAACAGATACTTATGCAAATACATTACCGATATCTGAAAATCAGGACTGGATTCCTTTCCTGGGAGTTGAAACTCAAAAGAATGGAGGTATGTATTTGGGATGGGAATGGAGTAACGGAAGAATGGCGATTAAAGCTGAAGGTGCTGGTGAAGCGAATATTAAAGTTGGTAATCGTGATGATTTCAAAACAGATCTATATGCAGGTGAAACTTTTGTCGTCCCTCCCGGATTTATCGGAACATATGCCGGAGATCTTGATGATGCCGGGAATAGCTTACGCAAATATCTCTTTAATTATTCAATACCTTCTTTCTTAAGAAAAGATCCGGGCTATCCGAAACTTGAATGGAATGCATTTGCTGCAACCGGTAAGAATTTGGGCGGATGGGATCCGGTAGAGAAGAAGTATTACCCGCTTATAGATGATATTACTCCTTTAGGATTTGAAGAAGTTGTTGTTGATATCGGTTGGTGGAGTTCTTATGGTAAACCAAAACCGGGACACATCGTTACCGATTCGATTGATTGGCCGTCTGGGATGGAAGCCGCTGCAAAATATGCTCATGATCGTGGACTTCGGTTCGGATTGTACGATAATCAACCGGAATTATTGACAAGTGAAGGTGGGAAGAGAGATCGAATAGCAGAAATCTCTTATTTGATAAATAGTCTTAAAGCTGATTTTTATCGTTCGGATATGACAGCAGGACCGGTTATTAACGGAACCTTTGGAAAGGATCAAAGAGCTCATTATCCTGAAGATGTAGATTATTGGGCAACAGCAGGATTATATGAGGTTATTAAGAGTATGTATAAGAAAGATC
>JAUZOB010000256.1 GCA_030706665.1 Bacteroidota bacterium | reverse complement strand
TTTATTGATCGTTACAAGTATTATGGACTTACCCCGGATATCTTTTGGATGGATGCAGGATGGGCCCAGGGTACCGGCATGCCCAATGACTATGCAACCGGAGCTGGAAATCCGATGGTCGATCTTTATCGCTTCCCCAACGGACTTAAACCAATCTCGGAAGCAACACATAAGGCAGGAGCCAAATTCATGGTCTGGTTTGAACCGGAACGGGTTTTTACAGATAGCTGGCTCGATCGCGAACATCCGAATTGGGTATTGAAATTGGAAGGCAATCCAACCGAAATGCTTGATCTCGGAAATAAGGATGCACTGGAGTGGCTCTGTCACCAGTATGGCGACCTGATCGAAAAAAACGGAATTGACTATTACCGACAGGATAACAATATTCACTTGTCTCCTTATTGGGATGCTTATGATGAACCGGAACGGATCGGGATGAAAGAAATCCGTCATGTTGAAGGCTTATACAAATTCTGGGATTATCTGCTAAAAAGGTTTCCGAATCTGATGATTGATAATTGCGCCAGCGGGGGACGCAGACTTGACCTGGAAACAACCAGCCGCAGTATTCCATTGTGGCGAAGTGATTTTGAAAACCACACCGAAGGAAGCCAGAATCATGTATACGGACTAAACTTTTATTTACCGCAACATGGTACCGGCCTGTCAAATGTGGATCCTTATTGCTTCCGTTCTTTTCTGGGCAATGCAATGGTATTGAACTGGAATATTTTTAGTCGGAGCTTCTCAATACCCGCCATGCAGCAAATCATTACTCAATTCCGGCAAATTAGCCCTTATTTCCTTGAAGACTATTATCCACTGACCGGAATAGATAATCTGACCAAAAATGATATCTGGCTTGCTTATCAGTTACATCGTCCAACCGACCAAACGGGGATTATAATTGCATTCAGAAGAAAGGATTGTCAGGAACAATTCATTACAGTTGCATTAAAAGGACTTGACCCGAAAAAGAATTATATTCTCAAGAATTCTGACACCAATGAGGTTTTGACTAAAAGCGGGAAAGAACTATTACATGGATTTACTCTTTCAACCGTTACTGCTCCGGGCTCTGTCCTGATTAGTTATAAACCGGCAAAGAAATAACGTGCTCATTTTGTTTTTCAGGAAAAGGATAAGCAAAAATACAAAAGAGGGATCTCGTGACTTGCCAGATTCCTCTTTTTTCGAATCAATTCAGAAGAGAGCAATCAAATTCCTTCATTATAAACTACAAATACCAGGAATTTGAACATCACAGGTTACTCAACCGAATGAAATCAAATAACCATACACTCACATGGATTCGAATGCTCTCTTACTAATTTATCACGGTTTTGGTCAGTCGTTGTAAATAACTTTCATCCATTGTGGCACCCAATCCCGGCTTATCGGGAACCGTTACAACTCCCTTGCCATCGTAGGTAATTCCACCAACAACCGGATCTTCAACAAACATCAGTGGAGTATCAAAGTCGCAATGAATAATATTATCACTTGTCAATGCAAAGTGCGCCGAAGCCGTAAAAGCCAACCGCGATTCCAGGAAGCCTCCCACCTGAACCATCTTTCCGGTTTGCTCTGCAATCTGGATAATCTTTCCGGCATTTAAAAGTCCGGATGATTTCCCCAATTTAATATTGAAAAAGTCGCAAGCATCCAAATCAACCAATCGTTTGGCATCATGATGGTCGCAACATGACTCATCCGCCATAATCGGAATAGGACTTTTTTTTCTGACTGTTGGAAGCTCCATAAAATTCCAGCGGGGAATCGGTTCTTCGCATAACTGAATATTGTAAGGAGTCAAAGCATTCAAGGTAGAGATAGCCGTTTCCGTATCCCATCCCTGATTTGCATCAATTCGCAAGGGCAGGCTTGTTCCTATGGCTTCCCTGATCAAACGTATTCGTTTAACATCTTCTTCTTTTGATCCGCCAAGCTTCACCTTGACAACCTGAAAACCATTGTTTTTTATCTTCAGTGCATCCCCGGCCATCTTAACCGGATCGCCTATGCTTACAGTATAATCGGTCACCAGAGTCTTATTATTTTTCCCTCCAAGGAATGCATACAAAGGAAGTCCCGCATTTTGAGAAGCAATATCGTACAATGCAATATCGAAAGCACTCTTAATGCTTGCATTCCCATAAATAACCGCATCCATTGCATGTGAACACTCTTCGATATTCAGGGGATTTCGCCCTTTAAGAGCTTTCGCCAGATATTGACCAACGACAAAACAAGTTTCAAGGCTCTCACCGTTGATCGTCATGAAAGGGCTGCATTCTCCAAAACCGGCAATCCCTTTATCGGTGCGAATGACTACAACGACATTCTCAGCATACTCAAGAGGCCCCAAAGAAATTACGAAAGGTTCTTTGAGTTTTATCGGTGACTGATATATTTCTATCTGTTCTATTTTCATATTATCGTCAATTATTGAAATTATTCCCGGATAAATCTTCGGGAAACCCCATTCCTTGTACAATATTCAAAAATATATTTAAATCTTACAGGCAATGATCTCTTCAATCTTATTATCCCGTTTTTTAACATTTTATACTCAAACCACCCTTATTTTAATTAGGATTCTCCTTCGGTTAAACTATCGTTGCACTACCATTTGGGTAAAGGAACGGTAGCGCAACGGTAAAGCAAGGGTAGTTCAACATTGGTATTGCTATTACCAATAGGCCTCAATAAAGTCTCGGTAAGATGGATATTCGCCGTAAATTTTGGGGTATATACAAATAAAAACCCACCTGAAATACCTTGAGTTCAGGTGGGTTTAGCTATTCGTGCATATCCTTTTAACTATTTGAACCTTGATTTGTATTAATTATAATCCATTAATTTGACGTGCCACTTTTGATCCTTTGTATTTAGATCTTTCCAAAGCGATGTAACTCCCCAAATAATATTATCCGGTTTTGGAGTTATATAATTCAGAGAATCAATTTTTGTCTGCTCGCTGGGAGAAAGTCTTTCATCACCTGCTACGTAAGCCATAAAAGCATTTCTCAACAATGGCGTCATGTATGTAACAATATTTTCAGGAAGGGAACCACCATATTTTGGTATAAATAAATCATGGAAATAGATATCAAGGCGTTCGGAAAAATCCTGAAGGGAATAATCAGTAAAATTTTGGTTATTCGGAAGTGTGGCAGGGATAGAAGTTATATATTTGGTAATAACTTCTAATTCTTTATTCTTTAAGAAGCACAAGCGATAGGAACTGGGGGGAGTAACAAGAGAACCCGTTTCTATATCGTACAATCTTTTCCCTGCTGTTTCAAGCATTGTTATATCTGTTGAATGAGCACTTCCGGTGAACATCACCTGAAGACCATAACTTATCAAACTATCTGCTCTTGCTTTCCAATCATCTAGTAACATTGTAGGGAAAATTTGACTCTCTACGTCAGAATGTGGCATCACATTATGATGCATTAGTCCCAGAACCACATAGTTATTTTGTTTTGCTTGTTCCATATGTTCCTTTATCCATTGCATGGTTTCAGACTTAATCCTTCCACCCTTGGCATAAGTGGGTGAATACTTTGCGGCATCTAAGGCAAGTATCCACAGACCAGGATAAGGTTCCGCAATATAACTCAACGAATTGTCATCTTTAAAAATTGCATCATTGTATCCAAAATCAGAATATAATGAAGCAAACTGCAAGGATGAGATTGTTGGTACATATGAAAACGTAATGCCATTATATGCTACCGGATAATTGTTGTTGATATCGCTATGTCCCGGTACAACATACACCTTTATGCCTGCCGATTTTAGCAGCTGAAGCTGAGCTACCACATCAAGATGGGAGACTGCTTCTCCTTCTTTAGCAAGATCACCCGGTATTAATACGATATCTGGTTTTTCTGCCAGTATTTCCGAAATGACTTTATTAAAAATAGAAGTGCTGAATTCCACTAACACATAATGCCTGGTCATTCGATCACTCTGAAATTTTGGACTATATTGTGCATTATTCTGAAGCAATGATGGATCCATGTAATGGATGTCAGAGATAACCGCAATTTTCAAATGATTACTGTTATTTATTTGATTTGATTTCAATTGAGGTTGCGCAAGACTATCAGAATTTACAAGAAGATTATCTTTTTCGCATGATATGAATAAGATAAGCGCTAAAACAACTGGAAATATACTTTGTATTCTCATGACGTTAGATTTTAAGTACTTAAAACAGAAGTCTAATTAAAAATCTGCTTCTCTTGCAATTAAAGTCGATGCAGATTCTATTCAGTAGCTGAGATGGCCAATAATAAACCAGTTGTTCTCCTACATTAATAAAGAATAAAGAAAAATGGAATTTTTATTTTAAGATATCTAAAACAGAATCACTAAGAATCAAGGTTTAAAACCATGTAATTTTTCGTAATGGGAAGGATCGCACTTTAAAAAGATATTACACCAATAAACTGAATAACGATAAATCACTCGTCATTCCGGGTCTGACATAGTCCGCAATAAATCAGAACAAAGAATATCTCAAAGAACTTACATACAAGACAATTAAAAATCAAGGCATTTATGATCCACGCGAAACAGATACGTTCTTAGAGACAAATAAGTTACAGGGGTGTTGCGGTTAAACGGGGTTTAATGAATCCGATACAAAATCTGAGAAAAGATATTAATACCATCCTGTGACACGAATGAAAGACTAAAGTTTTATGATAAAATATTATAGAGCTTTATTTTTAGTGGAGATTATCTGAAACGAACCGATGACCTTTTGATTGCCAAGGAGAATATCATGTATTATATAACTGTTTATCTGCTAATTGGAAACAAATAAAGGTGCAAAGAATGGTCATTTTTAGCATTTTAGAGCGACAAAAGGGCACTCCAGTATTTGAGCTTAATTTTGTCAATTCTAACAATTATTTTTCATTTCTTAA
>JAUZOB010000255.1 GCA_030706665.1 Bacteroidota bacterium | reverse complement strand
CCAAAAGGCCCATGATTTCAGAAGTAAGCATCTCTAATCGTGAAATACTGAGTCTCCTGCTTGTATTCCTGACGACTTATGTCATTATTACGATCGTTGTGATGAATTTGCTGAAATTCCATATGGTTATTTTGCAAAATGCAATGTAGTTCATTGTTCTTGCCGTTTAGTTAAAACTTGATAAATGATTAAATCTTCTTTCGTTTAGCAAATGAATCTGGGTGGACAAATCTGATTCGTTGTATAATTACCGGATAATTAAGATTTTTGGGTAATGCTAAAATTAGAGATCTGAAAAGACAGAATAGTGATGCATGGGTTTGTCACAAATGACAACCAGTTTTTAAAGGAACTTTCAATTTGTAAATTTCAGCATAACTTCATTTTTACTCGTAAGGTCAAGCTGTTAGCTAAAGCGACCTATAACTAAATGTGTTTTGCAATGACTTTTATGCGTTGTTTGCTATTTAAAAGAATTGCATAATAGTGTTTTTACTTTTTGGAAAGCCTTAGGTATTTAAAAATATGGTTTGCCGGTTGATATCGGTTCATGAACATGAAGTTAGGTGTGGAGCATTATGTGATGACTTAAATTGGATAGTTTAATTTCTATTCTGCTCATGCAGCAAACTCAAATTTAATCAAGAGCGATAAGAGGGAGTTGTTTAAATTAATGCAGCTCCCTCTTGTTGTGTATTTATTCTGTTAATCTTCTTTCGTGAGAAGGAATTATTAACTTCCGAAGAGGATTTTAAATTATTTTTAGGAAAAATATATCGGCTTAATGCATTGATTCGTCGTCTATTTAGTCTGTGAATACTAGTCTGTGAACTAATATGAGGCAAGCCGGAATTTTTTAGATTTAAGTATATTTGTAAAAATTTCCCAAATATGACTATGGTGCAAGAATATTCCGAAAGTGCGATTAGATCACTTGACTGGAAAGAACACATCCGTCGTCGTCCCGGTATGTACATTGGCAAGCTGGGGGACGGTACTTCCCCGGATGATGGTATTTATGTGCTGTTGAAGGAAGTCCTTGACAACTCGATCGATGAATTCATGATGGGATTCGGGAAAAAGATTGAGGTAAGAGTTAAAGACGGACTGGTATCGGTAAGAGATTACGGACGCGGTATTCCACTCGGTAAACTTGTTGAAGTGGTCTCGAAGATGAATACCGGTGCTAAATATGATTCCAAGGTATTTAAGAAGTCGGTAGGTTTAAATGGAGTAGGGATTAAAGCAACAAATGCGCTTGCAGATTTCTTTCTGATAAAGGCTTATCGTGAAGGGAAATGTAAAGAGGCTGAATTCTCAGGAGGCGAGTTGATCCGTGAGGAACCATTGCATTCTACTGACGAGCCGAATGGCACCTATGTCTGTTTCAGACCTGATGAAACAATCTTTAAGAATTACCACTACAATGATGACTATATACTGCCTCTGCTTAAGAACTATACATTTCTGAATGCAGGGCTAGTCCTCGATTATAATGGAGAGAAGATGTCTTCCAAAAACGGATTGCTCGATCTGTTGGAAGATAACATCAACGAAGCGCCACTTTATCCTCCGATTCATCTGAAAGATACCGATATTGAAGTTGCGATTACTCATGGTACTGCTTATGGTGAGGATTATTATTCATTCGTAAACGGACAACATACATCGCAAGGGGGAACCCATCTGGCTGCTTTCCGTGAAACCTTTGTTAAGACAATTCGTGAGTTTTATAAGAAAGACTTTGATGCTTCCGATATCCGGACTTCAATTATTGCTGCTGTAAGTATAAAAGTTGAAGAACCGGTCTTCGAATCACAAACTAAAACCAAGCTTGGGTCAAAAGATGTAGGCCCGGAAGGCCCTACAGTAAGGAATTTCATTGGAGATTTTCTGAAAGAAAAGCTGGATAATTACCTGCATCGTAATTCTGAAACGGCAGAAGTTCTATTAAAGAAGATTCTTGAAGCAGAAAAAGAACGTAAAGCAATCTCCGGCATTCAGAAACTTGCCCGTGAAAGAGCTAAAAAAGCAAGCCTTCACAATAAGAAATTACGTGACTGTCGTGTTCATATGAACGATAAACATCAGCGGGCTGAAGAGACTCAGATCTTTATCACTGAGGGAGATTCTGCAAGTGGTTCAATTACCAAGTCACGTGATGTTAATACACAGGCTGTTTTCAGCTTGAAAGGAAAGCCGTTGAATACTTACGGGCTGACCAAAAAGGTAGTATATGAGAATGAAGAGTTTAATCTGCTACAGGCTGCTCTTAATATTGAAGAAGATATAGAGAATCTTCGCTATAAAAAAGTAATCATTGCTACTGATGCCGATGTCGACGGGATGCATATCCGTTTACTGTTAATTACTTTCTTTTTGCAATTCTTCCCGGACCTGATCCGCAAGGGACATTTATTCATTCTTCAAACTCCATTGTTTAGGGTGCGAAATAAGAAGAAGACGTTCTACTGTTATAGCGACGAAGAGAGACAGAATGCAATCAAAGAATTGGGACAGAATCCTGAGATTACCCGATTTAAAGGACTTGGAGAGATCTCACCTGATGAAGTCAGAGGATTTATAGGCGAAACCATTCGGCTTGATCCGGTACGTATGACCAAAGAAGATGCGACACACGATCTCCTTGAATTCTACATGGGAAAGAATACTCCCGAAAGACAGGATTTCATCATCGGTAACCTGCGTGTTGAAGCCGATATCTTAGAAAACTAAAGTAAATTCTATTACAGAAAGCAAACTGACACAGCCTAAAAGATATGAGTACTGAAGACTTTGAAAACGTTGATGACTTTGACAGTACACCCATAGAAGGAGGTGAAAACGATCACCGCTATTCAAAATTGACCGATGACGCATTAGGAAAGCATAAGCTGACCGGAATGTACAAGGATTGGTTTTTGGATTATGCTTCTTATGTCATCCTTGAACGTGCTGTTCCGAATGTTGAGGATGGATTAAAACCTGTTCAACGTCGTATCCTTCATGCAATGAAACGAATGGATGACGGTCGTTATAATAAGGTCGCCAACATTATCGGGTCAACCATGCAGTTCCATCCTCATGGAGATGCTTCGATTGGAGACGCCCTGGTGCAACTGGGACAGAAAGATCTGCTTATTGATTGTCAGGGAAACTGGGGAAATATTCTTACCGGCGACAGCGCAGCTGCTCCCCGATATATTGAAGCACGTCTGTCAAAATTCGCCACCGAGGTGGTCTTTAACCCGAAGACAACAGAATGGATGCAGTCATACGACGGAAGGAATAAAGAACCTGTTGCTTTGCCTGTTAAATTCCCGTTGCTATTGGCACAAGGGGTGGAGGGTATTGCCGTAGGACTCGCTTCTAAGATTCTGCCTCATAACTTCAATGAATTGATTGATGCTTCTATTGCTTATTTGAACCATGAATCTTTTGAACTCTACCCTGATTTTCCTACGGGAGGCTTTGTGGACTGTTCGCGCTATAATGACGGATTACGTGGAGGGGCTGTTAAAGTACGCTCCCGAATCTCAAAATTGGATAAAAAAACACTTGTCATCACCGAAATTCCTTATGGCAGAACTACAACTTCTGTCATTGAGTCGATTCTGAAAGCAAATGAAAAAGGGAAAATAAAGGTTCGTAAAGTTGATGACAATACCGCACTGCATGTTGAGATTCTGGTCCATCTTACCAATGATGTATCACCGGATAAAACCATCGATGCTCTCTATGCTTTCACCGACTGTGAAGTCTCGATCTCTCCCAACTCCTGCGTAATTGATGATGATAAACCACTCTTTATGGGAGTGGCTGATATGCTAAAGCGCTCAACCGATAATACCGTTCGGTTGTTGACACTCGAGCTTGAAATCCATAAAGGAGAGTTGTTAGAAGACTGGCACTTTTCTTCTCTTGAAAAAATCTTTATCGAAGAACGAATTTATAAGGATAAAGAATTTGAAGAGAGTAAAAATATGGATGAGGCTATTGCCCATATTGATTTACGACTTGAACCTTTCAAGCCGAAGTTAAAAAGAGAGATTACCCGCGACGATATTCTCCGTCTGATGGAAATTAAGATGGGACGTATCTTGAAATTTAATACGGATAAAGCCGATGAACATATCTTGGCGATCGAAGAAGAGGTTGCCAGAATTGATTACAATCTGAATCACATTATCGAATTTACAATCAATTATTTCAAGCGAATTAAAGAAAAGTTTGGCAAAGGACGAGATCGTAAAACAGAGATCAGAAGTTTCGAGAGTATTATTGCCACCAAGGTTGTTGTCGCAAATCAGAAACTCTATATAGACCGCGAGGAAGGATTTTTGGGAACAGCGCTTAAAAAGGCAGAATATCTGTGTGACTGCTCTGATATTGATGATGTGATTGTCTTTCGGAAAGACGGAACTTATTTTATATCAAAAGTCTCCGATAAATCATCGATCGGAAAGAATATCCTGCATGTGGCAATCTTCCGCAAAAATGATACCCGTACGATTTATAATCTCGTGTATCGTGACGGGAAGAGTGGCAGTACTTATATGAAACGTTTTGCTGTAACCGGAGTTACCCGCGATAAGGAATATAATATGACACAGGGGACTGCCGGTACCCGAATACTTTATTTCAGTGCAAACCCGAATGGGGAAGCTGAAATTCTAAGAGTGGTCCTGAAACCGAAACCTCGCCTTAAAAAACTGTTATTCGAAGAGGATTTGCATAATCTGGCGATCAAGAATAGGTCCTCGATGGGGAATATACTTTCCAAGAATGAAGTACATAAGATCACTTTGAAAGAAAGAGGGATTTCCACTCTTGGAGGACGACAGATCTGGTTTGATGAATCGGTAAAACGAATCAATGCAGACGGACGCGGACAATATCTCGGAGAATTTAGTGGAGATGATAAGATTGTTGTAATCACTGATGACGGATGCTACCAATTATATTCTTTTGATCTG
>JAUZOB010000254.1 GCA_030706665.1 Bacteroidota bacterium | reverse complement strand
TGTAGCTCATTGCAATTTTTCTTTAAGAGGGGCGGAGTCTGATGGTGATGAACAGTTTGTATGCAGACTGGCCGCTGAACATCATTTGCCTCTTGAGCAGATTACTTTCGGTACAGAAGGAGTTGCCAAAGAAAAGGGAATCTCAATTGAGATGGCTGCGCGTGACCTTCGTTATGAATGGTTCAATAAAATGGCCCGGAAGCACTC
The DNA here is from genome assembly GCA_030706665.1 of Bacteroidota bacterium. Classification (GTDB taxonomy): domain Bacteria; phylum Bacteroidota; class Bacteroidia; order Bacteroidales; family Prolixibacteraceae; genus JAUZOB01. The sequence continues at coordinate 4,787 of JAUZOB010000254.1, read as the reverse complement.
ATGCAAATGGATTGCCGTTGCACATCATCGCGATGACAATGCCGAGACTTTCCTACTGAATTTAATACGCGGGTCCGGAATTAAAGGGCTCACCGGTATGAAACCTGTTTCAGGAAACCTCATCCGGCCTTTACTATTTGCCTCGCGCGAAGAGATCGCTTCCTATGCAGCTTCCAATCTGTTGGTGCACCGGGAAGACTCCACAAATACCGATACCAAATATTTACGCAATAAAATCCGTCATGAGGTCTTGCCCCTTCTTGAGACTATGAATCCATCCTTTCGGGAAAACCTGGAACAGACTATTCAAAGCCTTACCGATGTAAATGCCGTCTTTACGAATTGTTCGGAAGGACTGATTCAATCTGTAATCAGCAGCAAAGGCGAAGATACAGAGGTTGATCTGAAGAAGCTGAAACAAATTAACGGATGGCCTGCTTTATTATTTGAATTTCTTCGGAAATATGAATTTACCCCATCGGTTGTTAATGATATCGTTCGTACCATTGACGGGAACTCGGGTGTTACCTTTTACTCTCCTGCTCATGTAGCAGTCAGGGATCGGGAACGATTAATCATTTGCCGGAAAACAGAAACTGTCCCCGTACAGGAATATATCATCCGGGAAGGACAGGAAGAAATAACAGAGCCTCTTTCGTTACAGCTTGGGATTTTTGACGCTGAAGGGTACCGGATCCCTCGTGAATGCAGTATTGCCAGCTTTGACCTGGACAAAATCACTTTCCCTCTCGTAATCCGGAAATGGAATAAGGGAGATGTATTTAAACCTTTCGGAATGAAAGGATTTAAGAAGATAAGCGACTATTTTATCGATCAAAAATTCTCTCTTCCCGAAAAAGGGAGAGTATGGTTGGTCTGTTCCGGTAACGAAATCATGTGGCTGGCCGGTTATCGTACGGACGACCGGTTTAAGATAACTCCAGAAACAAAGAAAGTCTTTCGGATTAAAATTACGGATTAGAAACAATTGATCCGTGAACCAATAATTCCGATTTCCATAATACAGATTAAAAAATCGAGGACTCTCACTGTAGCTCCCATCTTAACCTTCCCGGATTGGCAGGTGCCAGTCCATAGTGCCATTTTTACAGCTCGCTTAATTCAAGCCATCTTAATTCTTTCTCGTCCAATAAATCTTTTATCTCGCTATAACGCAGAGATTTTATCTGAATATCATCGCTGTTCAATAATCCTGAACTAAGGTCAAGCTCCAACTGCTGTTTCTCTGTTTCGAGTTCGCCGATCTCTTTTTCCAATTGTTCAAATTCTCTCTTCTCATTGAATGACATTTTACGGGGCTTCTCCTGCTTAACCCGCTCAACCGATTTCTTCTCAGGCTCCGAAGCTTTCTTTAGTTCCTTCTCCTGTTCTGATTTGCAATCTCTGTACTGGGTATAGTTCCCCGGAAAATCTTTGATTTGGCCATCTCCCTCGAAAACGAAGAGATGATCTACAATCTTATCCATAAAATAGCGGTCGTGAGACACCACTATCACACATCCGTCGAATGTTCTGAGATATTCTTCCAAAACATTCAATGTCATAATATCAAGATCGTTGGTTGGCTCATCCAAAATCAGGAAGTTCGGATTTTGCATCAATACCGTACAGAGGTAAAGCCTTCGCCTTTCTCCGCCGCTTAATTTCTCGATATAGTTGTATTGGACTTCGTGCGAAAATTGAAATTGATAAAGAAACTGAGTGGCTGTAAGCTTTCGGCCATTCCCCATATCAACAACTTCAGCAATTCGGTTTACGGCATCGATCACTCGATCGCCCGGATTAAAATCAATTCCTTCCTGTCTATAGAATCCGAAACGGATTGTTTCTCCAATTTCGACAACTCCTTTATCGGGCGGAATCATTCCGGTAATCAGATTGAGGAAAGTAGTTTTACCGGTTCCATTATCACCGACAATTCCCACTTTTTCGAAACGAGCGAAATTGTAAGAGAAATCGTTCATGATTTGGAGCTCGTCAAAGCTCTTATAGAGGTGATGAATATTAATAATTTTGCTGCCCAATCGCGAAGAGCGGACCTGAATATCAATGTCTTCTTCATTATGACGTTGTGATGCTTTATCCTGCAGCTTGTCAACGTTTTCAACACGATATCTTGCTTTTGTACCACGTGCTTTAGGCATACGGCGCAACCATTCAAGCTCCGTACGCAGTATATTCTGAGCTTTATCAACTTCCGAAGTCAAAATCTGCTGCCGTTCTTCTTTTTTCTCTAAGAAATAAGAATAGTTGCCACGATAGCGGTAAAGGTTGCCATTGTCGATTTCAAGAATCTCATTGCATACACGGTCCAGAAAATACCGGTCATGTGTGATCATGAATAAAGTGGCAGCCGTACGGGTCAGGTAATTTTCGAGCCACTCGATCATCTCGAGGTCCAGATGGTTCGTGGGCTCATCCAGAATTAGCAAATCGGGCTCATTGATTAACACGTGAGCCAACGCAACCCTTTTCTTCTGACCGCCGGAAAGTTCACCGATCTTTTGATTGAAATCGGTAATCTTTAACTCGGTAAGTATCTGTTTGATGCGCACCTCAAAATCCCAGGCTCCGAGACTATCCATCATGTGCATTGAATCTTCAAGGTGTTTTTTATCACCGCTTCTCAGGGCTTCTTCATAATCTCGAATCGCCGCAACCTGTGGGTTATCTGACAGGTAAGTCTGTTGCATGACCGTCAGAGAGTCATCGAGTTCGGGGTTCTGAGGCAGATAGCCGGTTGTGATGTCATTGGTGAAAGTAATCTTACCATCGTCCTGAGAATTCTTTCCGGTAATAACATCGAGTAATGTTGATTTACCGGTCCCGTTACGGGCAATGAGGGCTACTTTCTGTCCCTGGAATATTGTAAATGAAATATCTTCGAAAAGGACCACCGGTCCCCAGCGTTTTGTTAAATTTTCTACCTGTAAATAAGGGAGCATGTGTTTTTTTGTTTGCAAAAATAAGGTTTTGTTGGTTGTATTCACATGAATATTCCATTTGCGACCATTTTTTATATTTTTGAAAGGAATAAAATGCACTTATGACCAGAAAGGAACTTTTTAAGCAGGTAATCGCCTATTTTGAAGAACATATGCCAATTGCCGAAACGGAATTGCATTATAACTCTCCCTATGAGTTATTGGTCGCGGTAATATTGTCGGCTCAGTGTACGGATAAGCGGGTGAATATCATTACCCCTCCCTTTTTTGAGCGATTCCCGGACGCATTGGCACTTGCATTAGCCGAACAGGATGAAGTGTTTGAATTGATCCGTTCCTGCTCGTACCCCAACAATAAGGCGAAGCACCTGTTAGGGATGGCCCGGAAATTAGTGAGTGACTTTAACGGGATTGTACCTTCTGATATTGAACAATTGCAGAAATTGCCCGGAGTAGGGAGAAAGACCGCAAATGTAATCGCCTCGGTGGTCTTTGATCTACCGGCCATGGCAGTCGATACCCATGTGTTTAGGGTAGCGGCAAGGATCGGGTTGTCTGTTGATGCCCGCACCCCTTTGGAAACGGAAAAGCAGCTGGTTAAATATTTCCCCGAACAGTTACTTCCCAAGGCTCATCATTGGCTGATCCTGCACGGAAGATATGTATGCCTGGCCCGAAAGCCGAAGTGTGAAGAGTGCGGATTGACATCACTCTGCAAATGGTATGCTCTAAACCAAACCAAGACAATCGTTCAGGGATAGTTTTGCTTTAATCCTGAAAGAAGTTGTAAGTGATCTCAGAACATCCGAATTAATTGCAGACTGTATCCCTTTAATTGATTAACAGAATATAAATCGTATTGGTTTATTATAAAGAGCTTCGGGATTTTTATGTCTCGAAGCTCTTTTTTTGTGTTTTACAACACATATTCATTAAAAAAATAATGAATATGCTACTTGTTATTATATTTTATTAAAAATCATTGCAAATAAATGATTTTTATATTATTTTAACATTGTTTAAATATTATAATGTAATTAACCCTGAATTACGGGTTGTAAAGTTCTGGAAAGAGGCGGATAGGTTGATGGTTGAATTTTCGAATAGAAGATTATTCGTTTAAATTTTGAATATAATTCATTGATTATAAATACCAATTTAAACGCTCAACTATGAAATGCTCTTTTTTATTTAATTCAAAAGGGATACTCGTTGCACTTTTACTTCTGTGTAATTTGTTGTATTCTCAGGAAACGTTTTCCCAAATACGCGTTAAAGGAAAGGTGATAGATTCTCATGGCACTTCGCTGGGGGGAGTAACAGTTATTGTTAAAGGTACTACTGTTGGAACTATTACGGACCAAGAAGGAAACTATTCAATTTCTGCTCCGTCAAGAGAAGCAGAATTGCAATTCTCATTTATCGGCTATATCACCAAAGAGATCACTGTCGGGAATCAAACTACGATTGATGTCACGCTAAGTGATAAAGAGGTTGGTATCGATGAAGTTATAATTGTTGGTTATGGAACGACTAAAAAGAGCGATCTAACCGGAGCAATTAGTGTCGTAAAAGGGAAAGAGTTGGTAAATATTCCGGTACGGTCGGCTGTTGAAGCCCTTCAGGGAAAAACAGCGGGTATCTCGATTGTTTCTACCGGTGGTAGCCCGGGGACAGCTCCTGCTGTAAGAATCAGAGGTATTGGGACCGTAAATGGTAATGATCCGCTTTATATTGTTGATGGATTTCCACAAATGGACATAGGCTGGCTGAACCAAAACGATATTGCTTCGATGGAGATTTTAAAAGATGCATCTGCTG
>JAUZOB010000253.1 GCA_030706665.1 Bacteroidota bacterium | reverse complement strand
GTTTGGAACCTCTCTTTCCGGTTTTCGGCAATACGCAAAGAGTCGGAGACTTCCGAAAGCTGTTTCTCGATGAAGTTGATCGTTCGTGAAGCGATCTCGTTCTTCTTGTTCAGATTATTTTTCAGATATACTTCCATCAGTTTGTTCAGAAAATCCTTTCCTTTGGGCGGATCGGCCGACGGGAGCGACAGTTCAAGCAGAGATGCACGTTTCTGGATCGGTGTAACCGTAAGCTCTTCCTGATAGTTCAAAACCAGCTGATCAAGGCTGGTGAACGTGAAGTAATATTTACAGTCGGTCTCCGGTGGTATCTGGTTGTTCAGAATAATCGAAAAGGAATATTCAGGGGCTTTCACAACTTCTCCGGGACTGATTTCTCTCGAGACAAACACCGGGACTTTACTTCGAACCGGTTCGTTGCTCATGAAATTATAAAGCGTTGTCTTCTTATCCCTGGCCGTAAGTTTCAGCTTCCCGTTTTTTAATACCTGAAGCTCGAATTTTACACCAATCGGCTGAACATGTGTCGAATCGTATACGACTCTGAACGGAGACTCTTTATATATCTCGGTAGTGTTAAACGGCTTCTTTTTGAAGTAAGAAATCTCAAATTTTAATTCTTTCAGGGTGCTGTACAGCTGAGTATAAGATTTCAGAATGATTGATTGGTTGTCGAAATTCTGCATGCCGGCGTATAGCCCGAATCCCTGGGTCAGGTCTCTTTCCGGGCCGGCAAGGGCTCCTGTCGACTGCTTGTTTTCACTGTCCTCAATCAGAATCTTCGATGAAATCCGGTATACCGGGATCGAAAAGTGATTGATCAGAAAAGCAATGACCAGTGCCGTTAAAACCGATAAGATAAACCAATGAAGTTGGTTCAGAAATTTTAGGACAAGTTTTTTGATATGCCAGGATTCCTCTTCTTTTCTCTGGGAACCAGAATTATTATTGAATGTATTCATGGCATTTCCTTTCTTTACAGCTTCGCCTCCTCAGTCCCGTCGTGGGAATGAGTGAACAGTTAAAGATAAATTGGAAAGAGATTAAGGACGATTAATCTCCTGTGAGTTGTATAACAGTATACACTATATCACATCAGAATGTTAGAATATTGGAGATGTTTTTTAACCATAAACTCCAATTTCTTTTCTTTCCCATCGGCGACCTCCGCCAGGTCATTCTCTATCTGATTTTGTTCTCAATGATTGTCCTTAATTTGTGATAGGTATTTTCCCATGTGTACTCTTTTACGGTTTCCTGAATGGTCCCGGATCGGAATTCATGAAAACGGCAGAACAGGGAATGAAGGCCGTCGGCAAATGCTTCGGGATTATCCCTGATCAACACTCCGTTTTTCTCATTGATGATTTCTGTTTGAGCACATGTGCGGGTGGCAAGGACTGGCATCCCTGCCTGCAGATACTCATAGGTCTTTGTCGGAGGCTGGTAGTTGTAATAACTTGTAATCGGGATATAGGAAACCCCAATGGTCGCCCATCTGTAATAGGGGGTTAACAGGTCTTGATGGATATACCCTTTGACCGTAACATCCTTCTGTAAATTGAGCTCCTGAATTATCGACCGGAATTTTTCATCTTCATGTTCGATCCCGAACCCGATGATGATATAGCTGAGTTTTATCCCCGGATGGTCCTTTTTGAATCTGGCCACTCCATAGATTGTATCCTCAATGCGGCGGAGGGTGAAAGATCCCACATATAAGAGTTTTATTTCAGAAAGCTCTTTGCTACCTATGTTTAACATTTCTGCACCAAGTGGCAACTCCAGCAGCTTCCGATGATTTAGACGAAGCTTCTTCCCCAATGCGAATGAGATAATGGAGATCTGCCTGAAAAAAAGAGATTCAATCCACAACACACCGTTTCTGAAGCGTCGCTCCCATGCAGTTGCATTGATCGCACCGGTTCGGATGTCCAGGATGCTTTTATTCTTCGAAATGAATAAAGAAGTGAGAGAACACCCCCTGAAGTAGTTGATCAGTACGACATCAAAATGGTCTGACCGGTAGATTTGAAGAGACTCGCTGATATACCGCATGTTACGGTTCAGTACATTCCCATGTCGGCTGATGTAGCGAATGGTAATATCCTTATTCTTCAACCGGATATTCCCATAATCCCAACAACAGTACGTAACATCGTACTCTTTCCCTAAAAAGGATGCATATTTGTAATAATCAATCAAATAGCCAAATTGACTCTGATTAATAATCAATATCTTTTTTTTCGTAATCATAATAACGTGAAAATGCGATTAAATACATCATAATACAGGTTGGAAAAATGGCTCTGAACGAGTCATTGTAGAACTGAATGATTATAAAGCTCAAGGTGATAAACAGAAGGATGTTTTTTGAATATTCAAATGTCGAAAATTTCCATGAAGCCAGAATTAACCGGATCCAATACAAAATGAACAGGATTGTGCCGAAGATCCCGACCTGAATCAACAGAAAAAAGAGCATGGGGCGTGATCCGACCAAAAGCCATTCGTATTCCTTCGCAAACGAACTGGCTTCAAGTACCGTCCCTCCTTTAAACTGTCCGGGCCCTTTGCCTAACAGCATCTCCTCTTCATTCAATACCTTCGGAACCAACATGATTTTACCGAACCGGGGTACATCTACATAAATCTCATCGTCATCGGATGTATAAGTCTCAAGGTACTCGCTTGTTAAGATGTCAGTCTTAAAATCAAAACCGGTCGTACGTTGATACATTCGGTCGAAAAGATGGATTGAAATGAAAAGACAGACGATCAACAGGCTTGCCTGTAAACTGTTTTTGCCTGAAAATTCGGCAAGAAAGAGAAAAAATAAAATGATCAGCAGAAAACTGATCTTGGTCTCGTTGATGAACGAAGGAATCCAGAACAGAAACAGATACGACTTATGCAACAGACTTTTAAAAATCCGGTTCCGGTCAAAACCCTGTACCATCAGGTAAAAGGTCGACAGATAGATGATAAATGTTAAGATGCCCGAAAATCCTACTGCCAGAGTACCGCTGACCGAATCCCCTGCACCGTTAAGAATAAGCTGATAAACAGAAACCGGGATTTGCAAAATCAAAAAAGCAGTGATCAACCGGTTGAAGCTTTTGACTAATAAATCTTTTTGTTCGGACCGAAACAGAAAGATGAAGATGACGGGAAAAAAGAAATAGGACAGAAACTCACGCAGCCCGTTTAGAAACCCGATGAACGATAGCTGTCCGAAGTTTAACAGGAACGAGAAAACAGAAAGGGCCATAAAAGATAATATCATGATGGTCAGGTCATTGAATGGGTTCCTGTAGTCTATTGCATACAAGCCGGTCAACAGCACCCCGACATCCATAATGACGCGTATGGTGGACCCCTTGATCGGTATCAGCGCATCTGCACCGAAGATTCCTTCCAGGGCTGAAAGGATAAACAGAAACAGAGTGGCATTCAGAATGATCTTCTCTTTGTTCATAAGTGTCGGTTCGGACAAACCGTTATTTGTTATGCTGGATTTTCCCGGTTATCAGGTTGATGAAACTGAAACTTCCCACGAACAGAATGCAGTCTTTAAAGTCCGGAGCCCTGTATTTCAAAAGTTGATAAAAAGCAACGACGGCCTCCGACAGGTTATGCTCCAGGAATGCAATCCTGAGCTTCGTTTTATTCATTCCGGTCATTAACGAACGGACGATTTTCTGATTTTTGACATTGTATTTTCGGACGAAGAAAAGCTTTATGTCATAAAGCGAACAACCATTTAATAAACGTTGGTGCCATGATTTGGAATGACAACAGGATTCCTCTAAAATTCGGTATACCGCAGTTGAATAATCAAAATATTTAATCTTCGAGCGCGAGGCGACGTAGAGAAAGATTCCAATATCATCAAACAACCATTTTTGGGTCTCTTCAATATTGGCATAGTAAAAAGTCCGGTACTCTTTGATCAGAACGGCCCTGACCATGATGGTCGGAGTATGGATTAGCCACTGGTCTCCTAATAAATTATCGAAGATATTTCCTTCGGGTATCCGAAGCGAATGACACCGGTTATAATTTTGAAATACCGAATCTCTCTTTTCGTCAAAATCGGTATGGACCATTCCGTATTCCGGGTTAGCTTCCATAAAATCAACCTGCTTCTGCAACTTAAAGGGATCTGTCCAGTAGTCGTCGCCTTCCAGCAGTGCAATATACTTGCCGCGACAAGCCTTGAATACGGCCATCTGATTTTCAAATATTCCGACATTGTGTTCCTGAAGGATCAGGTTGAAAATCCCCGGGAACTTTTGGGCAAACTCCATAATAATACTTCGGGTATTGTCCTGTGAACAATCCTCCCCGATCACGATTTCGTAATTGAACTGAACATTCTGAGTCAGTATACTGTCGATAGCCTGAGTAATATATTTTTCATGGTTATAGGTAATCATGTATATCGAAACCATGATATTTTCTGATCTTTTCATCGTTTAGCTTCTGCTTTTTAATTTTTCGACTATGATATTCCTGATATTCTGATATTCCTGAAAGTTTAGAAATTCGCAAATTCCGATGGTTAAAAAGATTAGTCCCGATAACTGCAGTGTCAGCACCCAAAAAGGCGGGAATGCTGTGATCAGGCTGATAGGCCAGATCATCAGGCTTATGACTGCCGCCAGAAAAAATGAAGGCAGGATATCGCGGATCTGTCGCGAAAATGAATAACCCACAAACTTCCCCGACCAATAACTATCCAGGAAAGTTTCAATCATTGCATTTAAGATCATCCCGATGATCATGACTTTTATTCCCCAAAAAATTCCACATAGGATCACTGGCGCCGCCAGAATTTTTTTGAAGATCTCCAGCTTCAGAAAAAGATCGGAACGTCCGTGTATCTGAAGTATATTCAAATTTAAAGAGTGCAACGGATAAAACATCCCCACCAAACATAATAGCTGCAGGTATACGACCGTGGGAAGCCATTTTTCGCCGATAAGCGTAAGAATCAACGATTTGGATACTGC
>JAUZOB010000252.1 GCA_030706665.1 Bacteroidota bacterium | reverse complement strand
GAAGGCAAGTTAATATGGCTCAATTGCCCAATTACCGCGAGAGATAAAAATACAAAATGTTTTACTCATGAAAAATTTTGTATTTGAAAAATAGGTTTGTTCTATTCTTGAATGAGGTAATCATTCAAGAATTCATAAAAACAATTGAGCAACAAGATGAAAAGGAACAATAAAAGTTTTTCGAAATAAGCAGAGACTGTTCAATAACAAGTCTCACTTGCATTAAGTTACAACTTTTAAACATCATTACAGGTCGTTTTACTTGCCAGGTTAACTCATTAGTTAAGACGTCACATAACAGCTGTATTTTTCAAAAATTTTTATGCTTTGCTTTCAAATTGTATAAAATGAGAATCTACATTTAAAACGATCTCTCATGAAAAAGTACAGTCAAATATATCACCCGATATCAAAACAGATAGAGTATAAAGAAGAGGAACAACAAATCTTCTGATTAAGAATCCATTTCTCTTATTAGTAAAATAGTCTTCAGAGATTTAATAAATACCCCTTTGCGAATATTCGTTAAGACCAAAAATAAACCTTTCAAAAACCTTATAAAATTAAAGAGTTGGCTCTATTTTTGTATATTATAGAAAAAAAAGCAAATGAAATCAATACTATATTGTTTGGTACTACTCTTTGTTGTAACAACAACAATGGCTCAGACACAAAAACATGTCGAAGTTTTTGAAGGGAAAGGTCAGATGAAGAGGGGACTTAAAGTATTGGATTTAAGCAACAAAAACTTAGACAGACTTCCGGCACGCACCTTTGATTCCAATGTCGAGATTCTGATTCTTGATAATAATAATCTCACAGAATTACCTAATAATATTGCAAATCTGACGAATTTAAGGGTTCTTTCCGTACGGAATAACAACCTTGTCGAATTGAATCAGTTAATCGAAATGTGTACAAAACTTGAAGAGCTCTATCTTTCCGGGAATCCCAAACTCAGTGATTTACCTTCTTTATCTGAGCTCAAACGGCTTAAAATCATAGATGTTACAGACACCGGGATTCATGATCTTCCTGTAAGTGCATGGTTGCTTGACGATCTCTACTATTTTAAGTATACGGTTTTTAACAAGTAGTCTTCTCTCGCAGGGAAGTGGGATCAAAATCATATCCCCGAATAAGGATATAGAAGGCGAGTAGTTTTATCGTAACATTCACTCTTTAGTTCTCAAGATGACGAAAGAATCTCAAAGATCACAAACGATCCTCGCACAAGTTCTTCTTTTAATACTTGCAAAATAAAGATTCTCAGAGTTTACAATTAACAGATAGAGCCATCAGCAAGACTTTCTGACAATGAATTCTGTTTTTAAAACTACCTTTTCGGTCGTTTCAGTCTTCTTTCTTTTTTTAATTTGCTGAACCAATAGCTGAACGGATCTCTTCCCCATTTCAGATAAAGGCTGGGCAATTGCCGAGATGGGGGTAAAACAGATTTTAAAAGAATCAGGGTCATCAAAACTAACAATGGCAATATCCTGAGGAACTTTTAACGGAATATCTGCAATTGCTTCTAACCCCATTAACCCGATTTTACTCGAAGAGAAGATCAATGCATCGATTTTACCTTCCCGTTGAAGAAGATCCATAATAGCTTGTCGCACATCCTTGCCATCGTGAGAAAATGGCAACTTCGTCAGCAAAGTATCACCGATTTTTAAATCAGAATTATTTATTGCAGTCAAATATCCTTCAGTTCGGTTATGCATAGTGACCAAGTCCTCATTTATTGTGAGAAACCCGATTCGTTTATATCCTTTAGAGATTAAAAAGTTAGTCGCATTAAAAGAGGCTTCGAAATTATCAACGATGATGAAATTTGAATCGATATCCGGGAAATAACGGTCAATTAACACATAAGGGAACCCAGCATCAGCAAGAAACTGAATTTGTTCATTGCTGCCGACAGGCGGTGAAATAATTAGTCCATCAACCTGACTCTGCAACAACATCTCGAGTTGTCTCTTTGATCTCGTGGCATCTTCATCAGAACTACAGAAAATTACCTTATAGCCCATTAATTCCGCTTCCGTTTCTATTTCACGACAGAGCCTTCCAAAAAATGGATTTGCAATATCAGCAACAATCACTCCTAATGTTTGTGTTTTCCCGGTTCTTAGTCCTTTGGCAATGGTATTAGGCTGATAGTTTAATTCAGCAGCCATATCCAATACTTTTTTACAGATCTCATCCCGAATGCGGTATTCCTTCCCTTTCCCATTCAGCGCTAAGGAGACCAAAGTCGGAGAGACTCCCAGACGTGCGGCAATATCATTTATGGATACTTTTTTCACAAAAGCAAATCTTATTTTTTGCGAATTTATAAGTTATTAATCAGATAACAGAATATTTTCACAAAATAGCATTAAGATACCCCTGCATCAAAGCCTTTTTTCATAGCTTTCTTTAATAAGGAAGAATCCTGCAATTACTCAATTCTCGAAACAGGACGATCTTCTGCTTTGCTTCCCCATTCCTTTTGAGGTTCTGGCCCCATGACAAATTCCAGTACCCCTCCCTTCCTTATATCATCAACTTTGATATAGGACTTGGTATAAGTTTTGCCATTCAACTTTGCGGATTGGATGTAGAAATTGTCTTTACTCAGATTGTCCGCTTTTACAACAAACGTCTTGCCATTGGGTAAATGAAGCTTTGTTTGTTTAAAACTGGGAGTACCTATTACAAAATAATCTGTCCCCGGAGTAACAGGATAGAATCCCAGGGCTCCGAATACATACCAAGCCGACATTTGCCCACAATCGTCATTTCCGCACAATCCATCCCGCTTATCACTATAGAGCGTATTCTTGATTCTATTTACCATTTCTTGGGTTTTCCATGGAGCTCCGGCGAAATTGTAGAGGTAAGCCACATGATGACAAGGTTCGTTTCCATGAGCGTACTGTCCGATTAATCCGGTTACATCCAAAACGAAGCCGTCCCCGTACACATTTGAGTTAAGATGAAATAAAGAGTCTAGCTTTGTAATAAATTTTCGGTCACCTCCCATTAAATCAATCAATCCATTAACATCCTGCTGCACCTGCCAGGTATATTGCCATGCATTCCCTTCAGTATAATCACCACCGGCATCGCCGGTATGAGATATTTTAAAATGATCAAACGGACTGACCCAAGCTCCATTTGTCTTTCGTCCGCGCATAAGTGAAGTCTCCGGATCAAATAAGTTTTTATAAAACCCGGCTCTTTTTGAAAAGTATTTATAATCTTCTGTTTTCCCCATTTTCTTTGCCATCTGTGCAACACACCAATCATCATAGGCGCTTTCGAGTGTTCGCGACACTGCTTCTTCCTTAATTATATCTGAAGGGAGATAGCCATACTTCATATAATTATCCCAATCAACTTTAAAATTAAAAGCACTGTTCATTGAACTGTGTTTTACCGCTTCATAGGCAAGATTCGCGTCAAATCCTTTAGTTCCGCGAAGGTATGCATCAACAATAACCGGTATCGCATGGTTTCCTATCATACAGAAGGTTTCATTGATTCCATATTCATTGATAGGCAATTCTCCTATTTCGCGATATCGTTGCAGCATAGAGTTTATAAATTCAACATCTTTCTCCGGAGATAAAAGAAGCAGCAACGGGTGTTCTGCCCGATAGGTATCCCACAGCGAATAATTCGTAAAATAATTTACCTTCCCCTTCTGATGATTTTTCCCGTCCCAGCCATGATATGAGCCGTCAACATCTGAAAATAGATTTGGAGACATCATGGTATGATAGAATGCAGTATAAAAAGTTGTCTTTTCTTTTTCATCATTACCGGTGATCTCAATTTTTGACAATTCCTTATTCCAGCTCTTCTTTGCATTATCTACCACTTTATTGAAATTCCAATGAGGCATCTCAGCTAAAATATTGGCCATTGCATTCTTCTCACTAAATGTTGAGAGTCCTGTTTTCACCAGTATTTTTTCATTCTGAGCTGTTTCAAACTTCAAGATGATCTTGCATATTTTACCTTTTACCTTACTCTCATTTCCGGTGTGACCATCTTTATAAGTAATGTATTCTTTGAATGGCTTTGAGAATTCAGAACAAAAATATAAAGGTTGATCTCTAATGAATCCGGAAGAATGACGAAACCCGGTAATCGTATGATCATTGACAACAGAAACAGTACTCTCGATAGTTTCATCACCAATTCCATGTCCCAGATCAATAATTATCGCAACACTGTCACTCCCGGGAAATGTATATTGATGCAACCCGACTCTTTGAGTCGCAGTGAGTTCTGCTTTAATATTGTATTTATCGAGATTTACGGCATAATATCCAGGAGTAGCAGTCTCTGTATCCTTTGAGAAATGAGAGCAATAACCATCCCTGGAATTCTCTTTTATTTCCGGTTCATATTTCGGTTTCCCAATCATAGGCATAATCAGGATATCTCCCATTTCAACTGCACCGGTTCCACTCAGATGAGTATGGGAAAACCCCATGATAAAATCATCAGAAGAATGATATCCCGAGCAATGGTTCCACCCCTTATCTCCGGTATCCGGGCTTAACTGAACAAAGCCAAAAGGCAATAAGGCTCCGGGATAAGTATGACCATACGTATCAGTTCCCACAAAAGGATTTACATATTTGAAACAGGTCATCTGTTTTTGGGTACATCCAAGCATAATAATCGGAAGCACCAAAAGAAATAAATATCTTTTCATTCGAAGTTGAATTAGAATTGAATACACAATTTCAAAAAAACATCAAGTACTATTTCTGCTTGTCATTAATATCTCAATTTGACTGCATTCTCCTTGAATGCCCGGTCATAATTTTTTATGATCTTTTCCATTATATAAAGTTAATGTTTTATGATTTAACTTTATGTCCAGATAAAGTTAGCAGTTCCATACCCCAGAAATGTATTCAATAATTATTGCAATATTTCTGGGGTATAATCTATCTATGTTATTGGTGCAGAATTTATTCCTTAATTCTCTTTTTTATTTTATCCCATGCCTTTTCAGGTGTCAGATCTAAGAACATTTTGGCTCTTAAAATG
>JAUZOB010000251.1 GCA_030706665.1 Bacteroidota bacterium | reverse complement strand
TTCACTCAAACAGAGATCCGGCATGATCGAATAATAAGTCTTTTAGTAATATTACAGCGCTTTAGATAGTTCTATCCTACAGCACATCATTTTCCGGTTTAAAATACTTTGAATATTACATACGATGCAAGTACCAAAATACGAATTAGAGGAGCGCATGAGGCGTTTTAGGGAGCGAATGGATGCGATGAATCCGGATTGGAAAGTTGCAGCGTTTATAGGCAAGATCAATTTATTTTATTTCACCGGGACAATGCAGGAAGGAATGTTATTGATTCCGAGAAATGACGATGCTGTTTTCTGGGTACGCAGAAGTTACGAACGAGCGATTACCGAATCGCTTTTCCCGATCATTAAACCAATGAATAGCTTCCGCGATGCAGCAAAATATTATCCGGTCTTTCCAAACACGATTTATTTGGAGACAGATATTTTGCCAATTGCAATGGTTCACCGCATTCAAAAATATTTTCCCTTTACAAACATCAAAGCAGTCGATGCACATGCCTTAGCCGTAAGATCGATTAAGAGTCCTTTCGAGCTTTCGCTGATGGAGAAATCGGGCAAGATACACCGGCACGTATTGGAAGACTTGACACCTTTACTTCTGAAAGAAGGAATGAGCGAAGCAGAACTGGCCACTAAGTTATTTTCTACTCTTATTTCCGAAGGACACCACGGAGTCTCCAGATTTGGGATGTTTGAAACAGAAGTTGCACTGGGACATGTTGCTTTCGGTGAAAGTTCTATTTATCCGACCTATTTTAATGGCCCGGGAGGAAATTACGGAATGAATCCGGCAGTCCCTTTTCTTGGCAGCCGAACCCGCACACTGCAAAAAGGAGATCTGGTATTTATTGACATAGGTTGTGGTTTTGAAGGATATCATACCGACAAGACACATACTTATATGTTTGGCAAATCGCTTCCTGATGAAGCAATCCGAATACACAATCATTGTGTAGAAATACAGAATCAGATTGCAGAAATGTTAAAACCAGGAGCAATTCCCTCCCAGATTTACGATACGATTATCAGCAATCAGACTCCTGATTTCCTGAAGAATTTCATGGGATATGGAACACGCCAAGTCCGATTCTTAGGACATGGGATCGGATTAACAATCGATGAAACGCCCGTCATTGCAAAAGGATTTGATGACCCCATACAAGAAGGGATGGTCTTTGCAATTGAACCGAAGAAAGGCATCCCCGATATTGGGATGGTGGGAATTGAAAATACATTCGTTGTTACGAAAGAAGGTGGGAGAAGCATTACAGGTACTCACCCGGGACTTATTCCTGTTTACTAACAAGAATAAGTCTCTTAATAATATCTGTCTACACAACTGAGTTAAGAACCTCTTCATTTCTTCTTTAAAAATCTTGAAATTTTAATTGATTGTTTTTAAAGTGCCTGATATTAGAAGAATTAATTATTTTTGCAGCGAAAATAAAACGTAAAAACTCTGATACTTATATGGCAACTACTGCAGATTTAAAAAACGGAATGTGCATTGATTACAATGGTGATTTATATTCCGTTGTACAATTTCAACATGTTAAACCAGGGAAAGGCCCTGCATTCGTTCGTACAAAGCTTAAGAATATTAAAACCGGGCGTGTAATCGAAAATACATTTAGTTCAGGTGTAAAAATCAACCCTGTTCGTGTTGAGAGAAGACCCTATCAGTTTTTATATAAAGATGAATTAGGATACAATTTCATGCATACTGAAACCTTTGAACAGATTACAGTTGAAGAAGCAATAATTGATAATCCTGCACTTTTAAAAGAAGGTCAAATTGTTGAAGTAAACTACCATACTGAAACTGAGACTCCACTTACTGTTGACCTCCCTCCTTTTGTTGTTCTCGAAATCACTTATGCCGAACCGGGAGAAAAAGGGAACACTGCATCATCTACTGCATTGAAAGCCGCAACCGTTGAAACCGGAGCAACTGTAATGGTTCCTCTGTTTGTAAACCAAGGAGAGTTAATCAAGGTAGACACCCGCGACAATTCATATTCTGAACGAGTAAAGAAATAATCATCCGATCTAAAAATCAGAGGGCTATTTCTTAACGAAACAGCCCTCTGATTTTTAATTATATTCAAATTAATGATCTTCTTGTTGGGATTTATCTTATCGAATATGAAATGACCCGATTGAGACTTTTTATTATCTTTTCAGAACCACCTTCCCATATTTTCTAAATTCAGTCAACTCACACTTCAATGTTCCGACGCGAATATCAAAATCAAGTAAGAGTGGGACTTTATTGGCATCTTTTGAAATCCAAACAGTCATACCATCTGTCTTCTTAAAAAGTTTTCCTGCTTTTATCTGAGGAGACAAGACATAACAGTCAATCTTTCCGAAGGAGGTCTTTAATGATTTAACGCCCATATATTTAACAGCCAAAGGATAAACCTTCCCCGTTTGCCACATTGACATCACAAAAGTTTCTCCTACCTTAAGAGAATCGAAATTACGCTGTTTCCTTAGATAGAAAAATATTGAAATAATATCAGTTGTATTTCCAGGAACCTGCATCCATCCTTTTTCGGGATCAAAGACCGAATCCTTATCCTGATGGAAGTATGCGACACTATAGTCACGATAGCTTCTCTCCCTTACATTTCGTATTGCCTTAAAAGGCAAGAAAGTAGAAGGATTAACCCAGCTCTCATAAGTATCGTCTACTTTATAAAGTGCATCGACAACTCCTACTGTTCGTCCCCAGGCTTTATAATGAATAGTCTTTTTCCCCATCAGGGTTGTATCCCTGGAAAAGAATGTAGCCTTTCCCCCACGAATAAATCCAAGAGACAAATCATATTCAAGACGCTCGAACTCCTGGGCTGAGACAATAGAAGGGAAGACCCCCCACCCTATCAGCAGGCAAAATACTATAATGCCAAATCTTTTCATTTAAAAACATTTTTTGTTGGAATAGTTGCTATAAAATCTTTCAAATAAAAAGGCTCATAGTATGCCACATCAACAAAACGATTCTCACGATAAGCCTTCTCAGCCAACAAATACATAAATCGTGCCGAAGTAACGACATTCTCAACGAAGTATGCATTTTCATGCACGATGAACTTACGGCATTTTTCTGATCCATTTCCAAAGAAAAGAACCAATCCGGACTCTAATTGTTCACGAAAAGAATTTTCATCTATAATCTGGGCTGATACAGCTTTAACTATTGTATTTGAAGAATCATATAATGCAGTGTATACTTCCATTCTCCGGGCATCAATCATTGGACAAAAAAGAATGTTTTCTGACGAAGCAGGAGCAATATCTTTTTTCACTGAAGCAACATAATGTGCCATTGACTGAAGTGGACTAACAGCAATCAAAGGCTTCTCTGCAGCATAGCATATCCCCTTGGCCGTCGAAACCCCTATACGCAAACCGGTGTATGACCCAGGACCACTACTTACAGCAACAGCATCCAAACTTTGGGCTGTTATACCCGTTTCTTTAAAAATCTCTTCAACAAAAACGGTCAGCAACTTTGCATGATTCTGGCCTTCCGCATTTTCTCTGGAAGCAATAATTTCCCCATCACGACTAAGAACAACAGAACACACTTCTGTTGACGATTCAAGATTTAATATTAATGGCATGACAAATAAGATCTAAGGAATGCGAAGTTGTTCTTTTTTTTTCTCATCCACAAGCAGATTCTCCAAATGTAGATAACGGCAAAGATAATTTAAAATGGAATTGAAGTACCGTGCTCTAATCTAAGAAGAAAGGCACATTCATATTGAAAGAATTGGATTTAAAGAAACAACGATTATGCTCCTCTTTTCAAGACTTCATTCAAACCACATCGTGTATTCACAATGATTCCAATGCAACAAATTCAACTTGAGTAGAGTATGAACCGCCCTTGATATTTTGATCAAGAATTCCCAATTGATTCATATTCCCTTTCTTTGTCCCCATCTCCCAAAACACAACAAATTTGTTGTTCTTTTCATTTCCTTTACTCTGATCCAAACTTCTTTTTTCTAACAAAACGACTTCATTAGCCGAAAGAGCTTTGGGTCCATTCAAGGTATAATTAACAACATCAACGTCTCCATCAAATTGGACTGTAAATCCCACGTTATTTAAGAGGATCGTCGAGAATCCATCGGAACTGGTAAAACTCGCCAAGGCCCTAACTGAGAACTTCCAGTTTACAGCAGACAGAATAGCACCTTTAGTTGAATAAGCATCTACATTATACCCACCAACACCGTTCTTATAATCGTCGAATGTTGAAAAATCGAAATTTATATCGCTTTTGTCTAAATGAAGATTTATAGATGAGTTTGCATTCCCGCTTATGCTATTAACAGGATTCGGACTTATACATAAATCAGCATGCGATCCATTGCCATCATTGCTGCCTGGTGATATAGCATAATTCCCCAACGACAACAGGAGTCCTCCAAACATCAATATTAACTTCTTCATCATAAAAACATATTCAAAAACCTAACTACGAAAGCCCTTTGCATTATGAATACAATTATCAAACCAAAATTAACAATATTATTACCATTTATATCTTTACAAAAAGATAACAAATTACAATATTCTACGCAATACTATCAGCAGATTTAAAAGACTTAGATACTGAATAAATTTCCAAGAGTCTAAGAAGATTTAATGAAATTATTCAGACTATAAAAATATTTAGAAATCCCTCAAATATTATATATTTCAGATATCCTCCTATTAAGGATTAATTATTTTTGTAAGCACATTCTTTTTCTATTAAAAAAACCGAGCAAAAAAATATTGAAGATTATATGCCAACAAACCTGTCTGTTGGTGACAACAAATTGAATCTGCACCTATCAGAAAAAGCTTAAATGAATTGGAAACAATTGAGTCAAACGATATCGGAAATAAATTCCTATCAGCTCGACTCAATTATTTATAAGAACCGATCTAATTCAAAATCAGCTCAATAACCGGAATTTCAATATCCGGCTTGAGAACCGGCAAACTCAGATTAATATCCCCTTGTTTGTTTCCTGTATTTCCCCAAGCGCCTTCCGGATGAGAG